>CAZFET010000339.1:0-3748 GCA_964517545.1 uncultured Burkholderiaceae bacterium | reverse complement strand
AGATCGTCGATCGCAAGAAGGACATGATCCTGGTGTCGGGCTTCAACGTGTACCCGAACGAGATCGAGGAAGTCATCACGCAGATGCCCGGCGTGCTGGAGTGCGCCGCGGTCGGCGTGCCCGACGAGAAGGCCGGCGAGGCGGTGAAGGTGGTCATCGTCAAGAAGGACCCGGCGATCACCGAGGCCGACGTGCGCGCCTATTGCGAGCAGCACCTCACCGGCTACAAGCGCCCGAAGGTCGTCGAGTTCCGCACCGAGCTGCCCAAGACGCCGGTCGGCAAGATCCTGCGGCGCGAGTTGCGCGACAAGAAGTAGCGCGCGCGTCGGGGGAGTCGCCGCGTGGCGCGCCTGGCCGTCGTCAGCGCGATGCACGAGGAGCTGCGCGCGCTGCTGCCGCACCTGGCGGCGCCGCAGCGCCACGAACGCGCCGGCCGCGTGTTCCATGCGGGCGAGCTCGACGGCCGGCCCGCGCTGCTGGTGCTGTGCGGCATCGGCAAGGTGGCCGCGGCCACCACCACCGCGCTGCTGCTCGACGCCTTCGAGGTCGAGGCGATCGTGTTCACCGGCGTGGCCGGCGGACTGGCGCCGGGCGTGAACGTCGGCGATGCGGTGATCGCCACCGAGCTGCTGCAGCACGACCTCGACGCGTCGCCGATCTTCCCGCGCTGGGAGGTGCCACTGAGCGGGCGTTCGCGCTTCCCGGCGCACGCGGGCATGAGCGACGCGCTCGCACGCGCCGCCGCGCGCCACGCGGGCCGCGTGCATCGTGGCCTCGTGGTGAGCGGCGACCGCTTCGTCTCGACGGCCGCCGAGAGCGCGCTGCTGCGCGCCGCGCTGCCCGACGCGCTGGCCGTCGAGATGGAAGGCGCGGCGGTGGCCCAGGTGTGCGCCGATTTCGGCCGGCCCTTCGCCGTGCTGCGCGTGGTGAGCGACCGCGCCGACGACCACGCGCACGGCGACTTCACGCGCTTCGTCGCCGACGTGGCCAGCCGCTTCACGCGCGACGTGGTGCTCGACGCGTGGATGGCGCTGCATGCCTGAGCCGCGAGGCACGCCGCGCGTGACATCTCCTGACGGACCGGCGCGCCCGACCTCGTGCAAACTCCGGCGCTCATGAAGACGCCACGGGTGAAGCTGCGAGTACCGGGATGACCCCGCGATTCTTCGTCGACCTGCCGCTTGCCGGCGGCCACGTGCTCGACCTGCCGGACGACACCGCGCGCCACGTGCAGGTGCTGCGCCTGCAGCCGGGTTCGCCGCTGGTGCTGTTCAA
Source organism: uncultured Burkholderiaceae bacterium (assembly GCA_964517545.1). Taxonomy (GTDB): domain Bacteria; phylum Pseudomonadota; class Gammaproteobacteria; order Burkholderiales; family Burkholderiaceae_C; genus CAZFET01. The sequence goes on along the minus strand of CAZFET010000339.1, from coordinate 2,473 downwards.
CGGGCAAGGCGGCGAGTGGCTCGCCCACATCGGCCACGTCGGCCGCAACGCGGTGCAGGTGCGCATCGGCACGCACCAGCCGGTCGAGCGCGAGCTGGCCTCGCACGTCACCGTCGCGCTCGGCATGCCGGCCAACGCCCGCATGGATGGCGTCATCGAGAAAGCCACCGAGCTCGGCGCCGCGGTCATCCAGCCGCTGGTCACCGAGCGCTCGGTGCTGCGTCTGGCCGGCGAGCGCGCCGTGCGCAAGCGCGAGCACTGGCAGGGCATCGCCGCGTCGGCGTGCGAGCAGTGCGGCCGCAACCGCGTGCCGCGCATCGAGCCGGTGCGCGCCTTCGACGAGTGGCTGGCCGCGCTGCCGGCGGGGGCGCACGAGGCGCGCTGGATGCTGAGCCTGCGCGGCGCGCAGCCGCTGGCCGAGCGGCTGGAGGCTCAGCAGCCGGCGGCGATCGTCAGCCTGAGCGGCCCCGAGGGCGGTCTCGCCGCGGCCGAGGAGATCGCCGCGCTCGAGCACGGCTTCGTCGCGGTCAGCCTGGGCGTGCGCGTGCTGCGCGCCGACACCGCGCCGCTCGCCTTGCTCGCCGCAGTGGGATTGGGTCAGGCCTTGCCGCGGCCCTGACCGGCGCCTAGCATGCGCCTTCACTCATCGCGTTGGAGGCGGGCATGGGACTTCTCGATTCCCTGATCGGCAGTGTGCTCGGCGGCGGGCAGTCCGCCGCCGGCGGTGGCGGCAACGCCGCGTTGCTCAACGTCGTGCTGTCGATGCTCGCCAACGGCAGCCAGACCGGCGGCCTGGGCGGCCTGATGGAGAAGTTCCAGCAAGGCGGCCTGGGCGACGTGATGGGCTCGTGGATCTCCACCGGGCAGAACCTGCCGATCGATCCCGGCCAGCTCGGCCAGGTGCTCGGCCCCGACCTGCTGTCGCAGATCGCGGGCCAGCTCGGCATGTCGCAGGGCGACGCGGCGTCGCAGTTGTCGGAGGTGCTGCCGCAGGTGGTGGACCGCCTCACGCCCGAGGGCCGCGTGCCCGACGGCGGCCTGGGCGACATCGGCGCCATCCTCGGCCGCTTCCGCTAGCCGGCTGCGCGCGATCACGTGGCCGGGCGGTTCGAGCCGGCCACGAGGTCGAAGCGGAACAGCCGGCATTCGATCGGCCCGTTCCACATCGGCACGCGGCGGCCTTCCTTCAGGCGCATGCGCGACGGCAGCTTCGCATCGGGGCTGAGCACCCACGCGGTCCAGCCGGCGTAGTGGCGCTTCCAGTGCGCGGCCAGCTGCGCGAAGAACGCGTCCTGTCCGCCTTCGGCCGTCTCGCGCGAAGCGACGGCGGGCGCCGCAGCGCCGCGGCCCTTCGGTGCGATGCGCTCGCCGTAGGGCGGGTTGAGCACCATGGTGCCGCGCGACGCCGGCGCCGGTCGCTGCAAGGCGTCGGCGGCCTTGAACTCGATGGCGTGCGCGACGCCCGCGCGCTCGGCGTTGCGGCGCGCGAAGTCGGTCATGCGGAACGACACGTCGCCGGCGAAGATCGGCACCGCGCTCGCGTGCACGCGCTCGCGCGCGGCGCGCTGCAGGCGCCGCCACTCGGGCAGCAGCGCGCGCCACGGCGCGAGGCGCTCGAACGCGAAGGCGCGCTGTGCGCCGGGCGCGATGCCGCAGGCGATCTGCGCGGCCTCGATGACGATGGTGCCGGCGCCGCAGCACGGGTCGAGCAGCGCGCCGTCGTCGGACCGGCCGCGCCAGCCGGCCGCGGCGAGCATCGCGGCGGCGAGCGTCTCCTTCAGCGGCGCCTCGCCCTTGACGTTCGCGCCGTGCGCCGACGCGTCGCGCCAGCCGCGCTTGAACAGCGGCTCGCCGGAGCTGTCGACGTACAGGCTCGCATGCTCGGCCTCCAGGTGCAGCGCGAGCGCGAGGTCGGGGCGGCGCGTGTCGACGCTCGGGCGCGCGCCGGTGGCCTCGCGCAGGCGGTCGCACAGCGCGTCCTTCACGCGCAGCGCGGCGAAGTTGAGGCTGCGCAGCGGCGAGCGGTTCGCGGTCGCGTCGACGCGCAGGGTCTGCTGCGGCGTGATCCACGCGGGCCAGTCGACGGCGCGCGCCAGCGCGTAGATGTCGGCCTCGTCGCGGTAGCGGCCGTGGGCCACGCGCACGAGCACGCGCTGCGCGAGCCGGCTCTCGAGGTTGAGCATCATCGCATCGGCCGGCGAGCCGCGCGGCAGCGCCACGCCGCCGCGCGCGAGCTCGAGCGCCGCGTCCGGCAGCAGCGCCCGCACCTCGTCGGCGAGCAGCGGCTCGACGCCGCCGGCGCAGGGCAGGAACAGGCTCACCGCGTCAGAGCTTCCGGCGCAGGTTGGCCGGCGCGATCTTCAGCGCGTCGCGGTACTTCGCGACGGTGCGCCGCGCGACGTGGATGCCCTGCTCCTCCAGCATCTGCGGGCCAGGCTGCCTACCGCAAGCGCAAGTGGATCGCTGAGCCGCC
>CAZFET010000338.1:0-3783 GCA_964517545.1 uncultured Burkholderiaceae bacterium | reverse complement strand
GTGCGCGCCTCAGTCGGCGCCGATCAGCCACTTGATCACGCCCTTGGCGACGAAGCCGACCATGCCGAAGCCGAGCGCGAGGAACAGCACGAAGGTGCCGAAGCGGCCCGCCTTCGATTCGCGCGCGAGCTGCCAGATGATGAACAGCATGTAGAGCATGAACGCGCCGACCCCGAAGGTCAGCCCGAACTGCGCGATCTGCTCTTCGCTGTAGCCGAACATCAGCGTTCTTCCGGCAACGCGCTGGCGTCCACGAGGTCGCGGTAGGCGTGCCAGCTCGCGTGCGCGAGCCACGGCAGCACGACCACCAGACCGGCCAGCAAGCTGGCCATGCCCAGCGCCGTGAGGCCCATGATGAGCGCGGCCCACAGGGCCATCGGCAGCGGGTGCTCCATCACCACGCGCCAGCTCGTCAGCACCGCCGCGAGCACGCCGACGCGGCGCTCCAGCAGCAGCGGCATCGCGACCACGCTCGACGCGAACACGGGTGCGGCCAGCACGCCGCCCAGCGCGAGCCACGCCTCGAACAGCATCGAGGTCTCCGACAGCACGACCACGCGCACGAAGTCGCCCGGGCTGCGCACGGGCGCCGGCGCGAATCCGGTGATGAGCGCGGCCGAGGTCAGCACCCAGCCGGTGCCGGCCAGCGCCAGCAGCACGCCGAACACCACCATGCGCGAGTCGCGAGGGCGCCACGCCCGCAGCGCCGTGCCGAGGCCGGCGCGTTCGCCGCGTTCGAGCGCCCGGCTCACCGCGTACAGGCCGGTCGCCAGCACCGGCGCCACGAGCAGGAAGCCCGAGAACGCGCCGGCCAGCAGCCAGAAGCGCTGGCCGGCCGCGACGAGCAGCAGCGCGCCGAAGGCCGCGAGCGCCGCGCCGTGCGCCAGGCCCGGCACGGGGCAGCGCCACAGGTCGCGCCAGCCGGCGACCAGCCAGGCGAACGGCCGTGCCAGGGTGACGGGTCGGATGCTGATGCGGCGGGCGGCCTCGGCGGCGGACGACGGCTCGGTCATGGACGGGATCGTGCCACGGCCGCCGGCTGTCCTGCCTGGGCGATCACCGTTCGGGCCGAGCGACCAGCGTTCGGGCTGAGCCTGTCGAAGCCCTCGCGACGACGGTGAGGGGACTTCGACAGCCTCGACCCGAACTGACGGTACTGCCGTCGCGCGTCGTGGAACGCTCGACGGACCGCGACCGGATCCCCGCCGCGTCGCGTCAGAACTGCGCCTGCACGCCGAACGAGAGCAGGGTGACGTCGTGCGTGTAGTCGGCGTTGCGGTTCTTCGCGTTCAGCGAATCCCACGCCACGATGGCCGTGAAGCCGGGCGCGAAGCGGTAGCCGAGGCCGATGCTGACGTAGGGCTGCGTCGAGGTGTCGCTCGACGTGTCGCTCAGGCCCGGCGCGCGGGACTCGAGCGTGGCGCGCGCGCGCGTGGCGCCGAGGCGACCGGGGAAGCCCCAGTCGCCCCCGCGGTGGGCGATCGCGCCGCCCGCACCGAGGCCGCGCACCCGGCTCTCGACGCTGACGGGAAGGCCGCCGACATTGCCGGTCGCGCGCGTGGCGCCGAGCTCGTGCGCCACGACCTCGAAGCCCACCGAGCGCGGGCCGATCCAGCCGGCCGCCGCCCGCAGGCCGCTGCCGTTCTTGTCGCACGACGTGGCGCCGCGACACTCGGAGTTGCTGCGCGTGATGCCGCCGGCGAGCGACGCGCGCCAGCCCGGATCGGCGTGTGCAGAAGTGGAAACGAGCGCGGCGACGAAGCCGGCGCCCAGCAGTCTGGACGTCAGGTGCACGGGATCCTCCCTCGATGGACTTGTGTGGTGTCGATGTCCGCCGCCGGGCCGCAGCGCGCCGGCGACGGACGCGCGATGGTAGCGGCGATCGCCGCGCGATCAGCTCGCCGTGGTGGGCAACGCGTCACGCGCCAGCAGCGAACGTGCCGCCGCGCGCAGCGCGTCGGGGTCCGCGTCGGGCAGCCGCAGCACCTCGGCGCGCGCGAGGCCGCGGAAGTTGCGCTCCATCGAGCGCGTGTAGATCGGGTCGTAGTGGCGCTGCATGAGATCGAGGAACAGCTCGGCGAATCGTCCGGCACGCGCCTGCGCGTGCCACGCGCCGACCACGTCGCGGCCGCGCAGTTCGACCAGCGCGTCGAGCTGCCTGCACAGCGCCTCGGGGTCCTCGGTCAGGTGGCGATAGTCCTGCAGCAGCAGCCGCACGCGCGCCGCGTCGGGCACCTCGAGCGCCACGCAGCGGCCGTGCTCGCGCATGCGCTCGATCAGCGCCTCGGGCACGCGCAGGTTGCCGACCTTCTTGCTCTCGCTCTCGACGAACACCGGCCGCGCGGGATCGAAGCGCGACAGCGCGTGCCACACCGCCGTGTCGTAGGCCTTCTGCGTCGGCTGCGGCCGCCCGGGCAGCGCGCCTAGCACCGATCCGCGATGGCAGGCCAGCGCCTCGAGGTCGAGCACCTGCGCGCCCTCGTCGGCCAGCGCCTGCAGCAGCCTGGTCTTGCCCGATCCGGTGCGGCCGCAGATCACGACGTAGTCGAAGCGGCCCGGCAGCGCCTGCAGCGCCTCGACCACGGCGGCGCGGAAGGCCTTGTAGCCGCCGTCGATCACGTGCGTGCGAAAGCCGATCTGGTCGAGGAACCACGCGAGCGTGCCCGAGCGCTTGCCGCCGCGCCAGCAGTAGACGAGCGGGCGCCACTCGCGCGGACGATCGAGCACGCGCTGCTCCAGGTGCTCGGCGATGCGCCGCGCGACGAGGGCCGCGCCGCGCTTCTTGGCGTCGAAGGCCGACACCTGCTTGTACTCGGTGCCCACCTCGCGGCGCTCGTCGTCGTCGAGCACGGGCCAGTTCTCGGCGCCGGGCAGGTGGTCTTCGGCGTACTCGGCCGGCGAGCGCGCGTCGATGACGGTGTCGAACTCGGCCAGGCGGCCCAGCACGTCGCGCGCGGTGACGGCCTGCACGCTCATGGCGTGATCGCGTCGAGCAGCTCGCTCTCGACCTGCAGCTGCGCCTTCGGCTGCTGCAGCACCGCGCCGTCGATCAGGAACGTGTCCTCGACGCGTTCGCCCAAGGTGCTGATCTTGGCGAGCTGCAGGTTGATGTGATGCCGCGCCAGCACGCGGGCCACCGCGTAGAGCAGGCCGGAGCGGTCGCTCGTGCTGATGCCCAGCAGCCAGCGCTGCGCGCGCTCGTCGGGCCGCAGGGTGACGCGCGGCGTGATCGGGAAGCTGCGCACGCGCCGCGACACACGGCCGCGGCTCGGTTCGGGCAGCGGCCCCTCGGTGCCGAGCGCCTGCGCGAGCTTGGCTTCGACCAGCGCGGTGATGTCGCGCGGGTACTCCTCCTGCAGCGCGCTCACGACCTGGAAGGTGTCGAGCGCGTAGCCGGCGCGCGTGGTGTGGATCTTGGCGTCGAGGATGTTGAAGCCGGCGCTGTCGAAGTAGCCGCAGATGCGCGCGAACAGGTCGGGCCGGTCGGGCGAGTACACCATCACCTGCAGTCCCTCGCCCACGCTCGACGGGCGGGCGCGTACCACCGGCGTGCGGGTGTCGAGGTGGCGCCACAGCATGCGCGCGTGCCACGCGATGTCGGCCGCGTCGTGGCGCGCGAAGTACGCGACGTCGAGCGTGTCCCACAGCTTCGACTCCGTGCCCGGCAGCATCGACTTCAGCGCGAGCATCTGCCGCGCCTCCTGCTTGCGCGCCTCGATCTCGACGTCGGCGTTCGGCCGCGCGCCGCCGAGCGCGCGCAGGGTCAGGCAGTACAGGTCCTCG
>CAZFET010000337.1:1869-3795 GCA_964517545.1 uncultured Burkholderiaceae bacterium | reverse complement strand
AGTTCGAGCCCGCGCTGCGCGAAGCTCTGGCCGCCGACCGCCCGAGCCTGCTGCACCTGAAGCTCGACACCGACGTGATCACGAGCCGCACCACGCTCGCGGCGATCCGTCGCGCAGCCCAGGCGCGTCGCGCTGTCTGAGCGCTCGCTGCATCCGGTTGCACGGGCGGGCTGAACCCCGCGCAGCATCGGAGGTCGCACCAAGACCCGAGTCGGAGAGGCGCACGACATGAACCGGACCCTGCAGATCGGCATCGGCATCGGCGTGGCCGCGGTGATGGCCGCGGGCGGCTACGTGTGGTGGCAGCAGCGCCAGCGGGCGGCCGTCGCGCCGCCCGCGCCGCCACCGGTGGCGCAGGCGCCGGCCGCGGAGCCGGCGGCGTCGGTGCCGCAGGTGCCCGCGGTGAAGTACCCGATCGAGGCGGCCGCGAGCGCGGTCGCCGCTGCGCCGGCCGCCGGTGACGCGCCCAGGCCCGTGCCGTCGTCGCTGGCGCAGTCCGACGACTACATGCGCGACGCGCTGCAGGCGCTGCTCGGCAAGTCCACGGTGCTGGCGATGCTGCAGACCGACGGTTTCGTGCGCCGCGTGGTGGCCACGGTCGACAACCTGCCGCGTTCGCATGCCGCGCCGCGCCTGTGGCCGGTGCTGCCGACGCAAGGGCGCTTCACGGTCGAGCAGCGCGACGGCGGCACGTGGCTGTCGCCGCGCAACGCGAACCGCTATGCGGCGTTCATGCGGCTGCTCGATGCCGTGGACGCCCGGCAGGCCGTCGCGCTGTACGTGCGGACCTACCCGCTGTTCCAGCAGGCCTACGAGGAGCTGGGCTACCCGGGCCGGCCGTTCAACGACCGCGTGGTCGAGGCGATCGACGACCTGCTCGCCACGCCCGAATTGAGCGGCCCGGTCGCGCTCGAACTGCCCGAGGTGAAGGGCCCGTACACGATCGAGCGGCCGTGGGTCGCGTACCGCTACGTCGACGCGAACTACGAGAACCGCTCGGCCGGGCAGAAGATCCTGCTGCGCATGGGCAGCGCCAACGCGCTGCGCGTCAAGGCAAAGCTCGCCGAAGTGAGACGGCTGCTGGCCGGCGGCGTGCGCTGAGCGCGCACCCGATCAGCGCCGCGCCGGCTTCAGCAGCAACAGCACCACGCCCGCGAGCACGACGCCGGCCGACGCCCACTCGTAGCCGCTGACGACCTCGCCGCCCAGCCACACGCCCAGCAGCATGGCGATCACCGGGTTCACGAAGGTGTAGCTCGCCGCGAGGCCGGCGCTCGCGCGCGCGAGCAGCACCATGTAGGCGTTGAAGGCGATCAGCGAGCCGAACACGACGAGGTAGAGCCACGCGCCCGCGGCCAGCGGCTGCGGCGGCCACGACATCGTCTCGCCCGTCAGCGCCGCCAGCAGCGCGAGCAGCACGCCGCCGCAGATCATCTCGCTGGCGAATCCCATCGCCCCGGGTGCGAGCGGCGTGGCGCGCTGGCTGAGCACGCTGCCGATCGACCACGTCGCGCACGCGATCGCGATCGCCGCCAGCCCGCCGGGCGAGGCCTTGAAGCCCTGGCCCTGCGTGAGCATCAGCACGCCGGCCAGGCCGACGCCGATGCCCAGCAGCTCGAATCGCCCCGGCAGCACGCGCCACGCGAGGTTGACCAGCACGATCAGCAGCGGCACCACCGCGATGAAGGCGACCACGAGCCCCGAGCCGACCGTCTGCTCGGCCACCGCGACGCCGCCCATGCCGCCGCCCAGCATCAGGCTGCCGACGATCGCGGCGTTGCGCCACTGCGTCGCGTCCGGCCACGGCGCCTTGCGCACCAAGCGCATCCACAGCGCGAGCGCGACGCCGGCGACGACGAAGCGCGAGCCCATCTGCAGGAACGGCGGAAAGCTGACCAGCGCGAACTTGATCGCGAGGTAAGTCGA
>CAZFET010000337.1:0-1859 GCA_964517545.1 uncultured Burkholderiaceae bacterium | reverse complement strand
GGGGCCATGCCGCTCTCGCCGTAGCCCTCGTGGCGCGAACCGACCAGGTAGGTGGCGTTGACGGTGACGGTGGGCTTGGAAGGATCGGGGAAGAGGAGAAGCCGGAGGCCGTTGTCGAAGGCGTACTCGGTGATGCCCTCGACGGTGGCGACCGTGCGCGGCGCGGGCGGGGCGGCAACCGGCGCAGGGTCCTCGGCGCGCACCGTAGCGGCCGCGGCGAGGCAGGCGATCACGAGCGGCGGCAACGATGACCGCGCGGCCAGCGGCAGGGCGACGGAGTCGGTGGAGTTCATGGGCCGGCATCGTAGGCACGGGCGCACGGGCGATCCATGCAGGATCGAAGGTCGTCGGGGCTCGTGGCCGTGGATTTCAAGATCGTTCGCGTGCTAGGCTTTGAACATGCCAGGCACCCGCGCGGTCGAGCTCGACCACTACGACACCCGCATCCTCGCCGAGCTGCAGCGCGACGCGCGCCTGTCGATGGCCGAGCTGGGCCGGCGCGTGCACCTCTCGCAGCCGGCCGTCACCGAGCGCGTGCGCAAGCTCGAGGCGGCCGGCGTGATCACCGGCTATCGCGCGACCGTGAGCCTCGGCGCGCTGGGCTACGGCATCCGCGCCATCGTGCGCGTGGGCCGCGCCGAGTACTCGCGCGTGGTCAAGCTGGTGCAGCAGTCGCCCGAGGTCGTCAATGCCTACAACGTGACCGGCGAGGACAGCTGGATCCTCGAGATCGCGGTGATGGACGTGCAGCACCTCGACGCCGTGGTCACGAAGTTCTGCATCCTCACCGAGACCTCGACGTCCATCGTGCTCAATGCGGCGCGCGAGCACCAGCCGATGCTGCCGCCGCGCCGCGAGGACGTGAAGCCGCCGATCAAGAAGGTGGAAAACGCATGACCGCACCGCATTCCCCCGACGCTTCCACCTGCGACCTGTGCGACGCGCACAAGGCCGCGTTCGGCGCCGGCGGCGATCACGGACTCCGCGTGCTGCCGCCGGTGTTCCGCGACTTCGGCGCGCGCCGCCGCTTCGGCGGCCCGGTCGCCACGGTCAAGTGCTTCGAGGACAACTCGCTGGTGAAGTCGGCCGTCGAGTCGCCCGGCCACGGCCGCGTGCTGGTGGTCGACGGCGGCGGTTCGCTGCGGCGCGCGCTGCTCGGCGGCAATCTCGCCGCCGCGGCGGTCCGCAACGGCTGGGCCGGCGTCGTCATCGACGGCTGCGTGCGCGACGTGGAGGAACTCGCCGCCTGCGACCTGGGGATCCGCGCGCTGGCCGCGATGCCGCTGCCGACCGACAAGCGCGGCGAAGGCCAGCGCGACGTGCCGGTGCAGGTGCAGGGCGTGTGGGTGCGGCCGGGCGACCGGCTGCAGGCCGACGCCGACGGCATCGTCGTGATGCCGCCGGCGTAGCGGCGCGCACGCCGCGCGCCGCACGGATCGGGCTCAGGCCGGTTCGGGCACCGACGGCAGCCCCGACAACGCCATCGCCAGCTCGCGCTCGTCGTAGGCCTGGTCGACCAGCTTGCCGGCGAAGTAGTGGCTGTAGGCGCTCATGTCGAAGTGCCCGTGGCCGCACAGGTTGAACAGGATCACCTCGCTGCGGCCCTCGGCCTTGCAGCGCAGCGCCTCGTCGATCGCACCCTTGACCGCGTGGTTCGCCTCCGGCGCCGGCACGATGCCCTCGACGCGCGCGAACTGCACGCCGGCCTCGAAGCAGGCCACCTGGTGGTAGGCCTTGGCCTCGATGAGCCCCAGCTCCTTCAGGTGCGAGACCAGCGGCGCCATGCCGTGATAGCGCAGGCCGCCGGCGTGGAAGCCCGGCGGCGTGAAGGTCGAGCCGAGCGTGTGCATCTTGACCAG
>CAZFET010000336.1:3195-3797 GCA_964517545.1 uncultured Burkholderiaceae bacterium | reverse complement strand
CCACGTATCCGGCCCCAACCACACAGAGCTGCAAGTCTTCTCCTTCTCATGGCCCAAACGACCTGGGTGAAGATTGTCCATGATCCCCGACACCCGGCGTCCGGTCTGACGTGCGCGAATCCCGGGCGCCCCGCACCACCTAGAATTCCGCGTCCACCGCAGAGCCGAAGATGCCCCCCTCCCCCCTCCACGACACCGCCCTCCCCGACGACGACAACAAGCTTATCGCCGAGCGGCGCGACAAGCTGGCGGCGTTGCGCGAGAAGGCGAAGGCGGCCAGGGTCGCGGTGTTTCCCAACGACTTCAAGCCGCGGCACGCGACGGCGGACCTGCAGCATCGCTACGGGCAGGTGCCGAACGAGGAACTGGAGCCGCAGCGCATCGCGCCAGCGTTGACCGTGCGGAGGATGCCCAAGCGCGGGGTAGGCAAAACGGCGGCCGCGACCCGGCAAGCCCTGCGGGATGGATTTTTCTACACCGGGGATAAAGGCTGCCGCGACGCGGACGGATATGTGTACGTCGTCGGCCGGGCCCGCGAAAAAAAAAAAAAAAAGGGGCACAACATCTCGGCCGCCGAAGTGGAAGGGTTCTTGAACTCCCAT
>CAZFET010000336.1:2424-3185 GCA_964517545.1 uncultured Burkholderiaceae bacterium | reverse complement strand
ATCGCGGTCGCGGTGGCCGGGCGCATGATGCTCAAGCGCGTGATGGGCAAGGCCGCGTTCGCGACCCTGCAGGACGCCACCGGCCGGCTGCAGCTGCGCGTGAGCGTCGACGGCATCGGCGAGCACGCCTACGAAGGCTTCAAGCACTGGGACCTGGGCGACATCGTCGGCGCCGAGGGCACCTTGTTCCGCACGAAGACGGGCGAGCTGACGGTCCAGGTCGCGTCCTTGCGGCTGCTGACCAAGAGCCTGCGGCCGCTGCCGGACAAGTTCCACGGCATGACCGACCAGGAGCAGAAGTACCGTCAGCGCTACGTCGACCTGATGACCGACGAGCACGCGCGCGCGCGCTTCATCGCGCGCAGCAAGGCGGTGGCCTCGATCCGCAACTTCATGGTCGAGCACGGCTTTCTCGAGGTCGAGACGCCGATGCTGCATCCCATCCCCGGCGGCGCGAACGCCAAGCCCTTCGTGACCCACCACAATGCGCTGGATCAAGAGATGTTCCTGCGCATCGCGCCAGAGTTGTATTTGAAGCGCCTGCTGGTGGGCGGCTTCGAGCGCGTGTTCGAGATCAACCGCAACTTCCGCAACGAAGGCATCTCGGTCCGGCACAACCCCGAGTTCACGATGATGGAGTTCTACGCCGCGTACTGGAACTACCACGACCTGATGGACTTCACCGAGGCGCTGCTGCGCCACGCCGCGCGGATGGCCGCCGGCACCGCCAGCCTGAACTATGCCGGCCGTGCGGTCGAGCC
>CAZFET010000336.1:267-2414 GCA_964517545.1 uncultured Burkholderiaceae bacterium | reverse complement strand
GGCCGCGGGCACGGCGAAGCTAGACTACCAGGGCCGCGAGATCGACATGGAGTCGCCGTTTCGCCGGCTGTCGATCCGCGACGCGATCGTGCGCTTCGTGCACGAGGTCGGCGCCGGGCGCATCGACGACGCGGCCTTCCTGCGCGCCGAGCTGAAGAAGCTCGGCGAGGAGCCGCCCGCGCACTGGTCGCTCGCCGAGCTGCAGTTCGGCCTGTTCGAGGAGAAGGTGGAGCACCAGCTGTGGGAGCCGACCTTCATCGTCGACCATCCGGTGGAGGTGAGCCCGCTGGCGCGCGCCTCCGACGCCGACCCCACGCGCACCGAGCGCTTCGAGCTCTACATCGCCGGCCGCGAGGTGGCCAACGGCTTCAGCGAGCTCAACGACGCCGAGGACCAGGCCGCGCGCTTTCTCGCGCAGGCGGCCCACAAGGACGCCGGCGACGAGGAGGCGATGTACTACGACGCCGACTTCGTGCGCGCGCTGGAGTACGGCATGCCGCCGGCCGGCGGCTGCGGCATCGGCATCGACCGGCTGGTCATGCTGCTGACCGACGCGCCGAGCATCCGCGACGTGATCCTGTTCCCGGCGCTGCGGCGCGAGGGCTGACGACGGAGCCGCCGATGGCCGCGCGGCTGCAGTCGCTCGATGCGATCGAGGCTGCGCTGTGGCGCGAGCTCGCGCGCGCGGTGCGCGAGCGCGACCACGCGTGGCGCACGCCGGTGCTCGCCACCACGGCCGCCGACGGCCTGGCCGACGCGCGCACGGTGGTGCTGCGCGAGGTGGATGCGCCAAGGCGTCGTCTGGTGATCTACACCGACTCGCGCGCCGGCAAGGCGCAGCAGCTCGCCGCGCAACCGCGCGGCACGCTCGTGGCGTGGTCGGCCGCGCTCGGTTGGCAGCTGCGCCTGCGCGCGCGCTTCGAGCTGCACACCGACGGGCTCGACGTCGCGTCGCGCTGGGCGCGCCTCAAGCTGTCGCCGGCGGCGCAGGACTATCTGTCGCCGCTGCCGCCGGGCAGCACGATCGACGGCCCGCTGCCGGCGCCCGATCGGGCGTCGCGCCACCACTTCGGCGTCCTCACGGCGCACGTGGAGTCGATCGACTGGCTCGAGCTGCACGCCGAGGGCCACCGCCGCGCCGCGTTCGACGCGGCCGGCGCGCGCTGGCTGCAGCCGTAGCCGCGCGCGTTCAGCCGCGGCGCGCGTTGAACCTGGGCGCCCGCTTCTCGACGAACGCGCCCATGCCCTCGCGCTGGTCGGCCGTGCCGAACAGCGCGTGGAACAGCCGCCGCTCGTACCACACGCCGTCGGACAGGCCCGACTCGAACGAGCGGTTCACCGCTTCCTTGGCCGCCATCACCGCGAGCGCGCCGTAGCCGTTGATCTGCGCCGCCACGGCCAGAGCCTCGTCCATCAGCTTGTCGGCCGGCACCACGCGCGACACCAGGCCGGCGCGCTCGGCCTCGGCGGCGTCGATGCGCCGCGCAGTCAGCACCATGTCCATCGCCTTGGCCTTGCCGATGGCGCGCGGCAGCCGCTGCGTGCCGCCGGCGCCGGGGATGATACCGATCGTGATCTCGGGCTGGCCGAACTTGGCGGTGTCGGCCGCGATCACGATGTCGCACATCATCGCCAGCTCGCAGCCGCCGCCGAGCGCGAAGCCGGCCACGGCGCCGATCACCGGCTTGCGCACGCGGCGGAGGGTCTCCCAGTTGCGGCTGATGTACTCGCTCGCGTACACGTCCTCGAAGCCGTAGGTCTTCATCGCGTCGATGTCGGCGCCGGCCGCGAAGGCGCGCTCGTTGCCGGTGAGCACGATGCAGCCGATCGTGGGGTCGGCGTCGAAGGCCAGCAGGGCCTGGCCCAGTTCGTCCATCAGCCGGTCGTTCAGCGCGTTCATCTGCTTCGGCCGGTTCAGCCGGATCACGCCGGTGCGGCGCTCGCCGTCGCCGTGCGTCTCGACCAGCAGCGTCTCGTACTCCATGGATGCGCTCCTTGCAGAAGTGGCGGGCACTATACGCGCGCCGCGCCAGCGCCCGCCGCCTTGCCGCCTTGCCGCCTTGCCGCCTTGCCGCCTTGCCGCCTTGCGGCGTGCCGATGCGACGCAGGGGTGTGCCCTCACGACGCGAATTCGTCACGCCGCGTCT
>CAZFET010000336.1:0-257 GCA_964517545.1 uncultured Burkholderiaceae bacterium | reverse complement strand
TGTTCCTGACGTCGGTCTTACACGCTACAGTCTCGCCCGCAGTTGCAGTGCCCCCTGGGGCGTTCACGAGGCGCACCCGGACCGTCAGCCGATGTCCACCATCTACCGCAAGACTCCGTCGGGCCAGGACGAGATCGAGACGCGCGCGCGCCGCCTGCCGCCGCGACTGCGCACGGCGCTGATCCTCGTCGACGGCAAGCGCACGGAGGACGAGCTGCGTCAGATGATCGCGCAGCAAGCCGACGAGACCCTGGACG
>CAZFET010000335.1:0-3883 GCA_964517545.1 uncultured Burkholderiaceae bacterium | reverse complement strand
CCGTGAAGCCGCGGCCGGCTTCCCCCGCGGAGGCCGCCTGGATGGCGGCGTTCAGGGCCAGCACGTTGGTCTGCTCGGTAATGTCGGAAATCAGTTCGACGATTTCGCCGATCTCCTGCGACGACTCGCCCAGCCGCTTGATGCGCTTGGAGGTCTCCTGGATCTGGTCGCGCATCGAGTTCATGCCGCCGATCGTGTTCTGCACCGCGTGCAGGCCGGTCTCCGCGGCGCGCAGCGACTGCTGCGCCACCTGGGCCGTCTGCTGCGCCTGCGCCGACACCTCGTTGATTCGGTTGGCCATCTGCAGCACCGACTCGCCGGTCTCGCGGATCTCGCGCAGCTGTTCGGTCGACGCGGCCAGCAGCTCGGTCGACGTGGCCTCCACCTGCTGCGTGGTCTCGGTCACGCGGGTCACCGTGCCCTGCACCTGCGACACCAGGTTGCGCAGCTCCTCCACCGTGTAGTTCACCGAGTCGGCGATGGCGCCGGTGATGTCCTCGGTCACGGTCGCCTGCTGCGTGAGGTCGCCTTCGGCCACCGTCTGCAGCTCGTTCATCAATCGCAGAATGGCCGCCTGGTTGGCGTCGTTCACGCGCTTGGCTTCCTGCTCCTGGCGTTCGGCCTCGATACGCTGCGCCTCGGCGAGCTGCGCGCGCTGTGCCTGATCGCGCACGAACAGCCGCAGGAAGCCCAGCGCGCCGAGCAGCGACACCACGACGAAGAACACGAGGAAGAACAGGTTGGCGAACGAGAAGCCCGTCGCCTTCGACATCTGCTCCTGCACGGTCTCGAGGCCTTTGCGCAGCGGTTCGCTGTCGGCCACGATCGAGGCCTGCGCCTCGCGGGCGGCCACCAGGCCCTGCAGGTTGCCCAGGATCGCGCCGGCCTGCTGGCGCGTCTCTTCGTACTGCTTGAGCAGCGCGCCCAGGCGCTCGCGCGTCTGCGGGTCCTTCGTGGCGGGCAGCCGCAGCTCGGCGTTGCCGTTGAGCAGGCCGTCGGCGAGCTCCTTGAACGAGTTCAGGTCCTTGCCGAGCAGGAACACGGCCTCGGGCGACACGCCTTCCATCGTCAGGAACTCGTTGGCACTCTTGCCGATGCGCTGCGTCAGCATGACCAGCTGGCCCACGGCCGACAGCTCGGCCGGCGTGGCGTCTTGCTGCAGCTTCAGCGACGACACGGTCTCGGCGGTCTCGAGCAGGTCGGACGACTGGCGGTTGATCGCGCGCAGCGCCTGACCCACCTGCGTCAGCGTCTTCTGCTGGCCGATCACGGTGTTGGCGTTCTTCTCGGCGCGGTCGATCAGCGGCAGCAGCGGCTCGATCGATTCGCGCACCTGGGGCGGCGCGGCCGGGATCGGGCCTTCGGCGCCGTTGAGCTGGCGCACGTTGGCGGCCATCACGTCGACGCTCTCGCGCACCTCGGGGAAGGCCTGCGGGCTGCCGATCAGCGCCTGCGACACCGACTTCGCGAGCCGCTGCGACTGCATCAGCGCCTGGCCGGCCGCGCTCACCTGCTGCGCGCCGCGGTTGGCCGCGTTCAGCGCCAGCACCGTCACGAGCACGAGGCCGGCGAGGCCGGTGACGATCAGGCCGCCCAGGATGCGCTGCTGCTCGGCCACCGGCAGGCGGCCGATCAGCGGCAGGCCCGTGCCGGCGGCGGCCGCGGCGGCGGCCTGCTCGGCGTTGAGGCGCGTCTCGCTGAATTCGCTGCCCTGCTCGGACGGCGCGACCTCGCTGATGATCGAGCTGTCGGGCGTCGCGGCGGCGGCCTGCGCGGGCTGCGCCGGCGGCGCGGCCATGGCGCCCATCGCGTTCATGTCGAGCGTGGCGGCGCCGTCGGGGCCGGGGATGATGTCATCCGCGCTGCCGATCTCGTCGAACGGCGAGGCGTCGTCGTCGCGCCTGCGGCGATCGCGGCCGATTCCCTTGATGCGGTCGAAGAAGCTCATGGAAGTCCTCACGCGTGATGGCGTCGGGGGTCTCGATCGCGGCGTCGGGTCCTCAACCCGCGATCCTCAGGAATTGCTCGTCACCGGCGAGCGCGGACAGATTCAGTTCCTGCCAGGTGCGCTTGTGCGCGTCCTGGTAGCGGTTGCCGACGAAGGGCGGGCGCGCGCCGCGCGGACCTTCGACGGCCTCGAGCTGGCCGGCGCTGCGCAGGCCCGCGCGGCGGTCGACCAGCAGCGCGCCGGTGGCTTCGAGCGACGGATTGAAGGCGACCAGCCGCGACTGCTCGCGGGTCGACGCTGCCGCGCCGCGCACGCCGAGGAACGCGGCCAGGTCGACCACGCCGTGCAGGCTGCCGCGCAGGTTGGCCACGCCGAGGAACCAGGGATGCGTGTGCGGCACGGCCAGCAGCGGCACCATCGGGAAGATCTCGCCGGCCTGCGCCAGCGGGAACAGCAGCCCGTGCCCGGCGCACTCGACGGCCAGCCACGACTGCACGGTTTCGGCCGCGCGCGCGGCCTGCATGCGCTCGGCCAGGCGGCTCTGCAGTTCGCGCAGCGCTTCGCGTCGTGCCATGGCGGGAGCGGTCTCCGGTGCAGTGCGGGCGTTCAAGGGTGTGGCGTCGGATCCGCGGCGCTCAGTCGAACGCCTTGATCTTGCCGATCAGCTCGTCGGCGTCGACGGGCTTGACCACGTAGTCGCGCGCGCCCTGGCGCATGCCCCAGACCTTGTCGGTCTCCTGGTTCTTGCTGGTGCACATGATCACCGGCACGTCGGCGAAGCGCGGGTCGCGCGTGATGGCGCGCGTGAGCTGAAAGCCGTTCTGCCCCGGCATCACCACGTCCATCAGGATCAGGTCGGGCTTCTCCTCGGCGAGGCGGCGCATGGCCTCGTCGCCGTTCTCGGCGGTGCGCACGGCGTAGCCGCGCTTGCCGAGCAGTTCGGACAGGTGGTGCAGTTCGGTCTTCGAATCGTCGACCAGCAGGATCTTCTGGATCGTCATCGGGGGGTCCTCGGAGTCACGCGCAGCGGCGGTGCTGCTGCACGGCCTGCAGCAGCTGGTCCTTCGTGAAGGGCTTGGTCAGGTAGTCCTCGGAGCCGACCATGCGGCCGCGCGCCTTGTCGAACAGGCCGTCCTTGCTCGACAGCATGATCACCGGCACGTTCGCGAACTTGGGGTTGCGCTTGATGATGGCGCAGGTCTGGTAGCCGTCGAGCCGGGGCATGAGGATGTCGCAGAAGATCAGCTCGGGCTGGTGGTCGTTGACCTTGGACAGCGCGTCGAAGCCGTCCTCGGCGAGCACCACCTCGTGGCCGCCTTGCTTCAGGAAGATCTCGGCACTGCGGCGGATCGTGTTGCTGTCGTCGATGACCAGCACCTTGGTGCCGGTCGCGGCGGCGTTGGCGTCAGTGCTCAAGCAGGCTCTCCTCTCCTGAGCGGGGCGGCATCGTCGCCGGCGTCGGCCGGTCTCAGATCTCCACCATCTCGAAGTCTTCCTTCCGGGCTCCGCACTCCGGGCACGTCCAGTTCATCGGGACGTCCGCCCATTTCGTGCCCGGCGCCAGGCCGTGCTCCGGGTCACCGGCCGCCTCGTCGTAGATCCATCCGCAGATGAGGCACATCCAGGTGCGCGGTTCGCTCACGGCAAGTGTTGTTCGGCTCACTACAATGAAGAAAGATTGTAGCCACGCACTATCGCAAAAACGCGAGTGTGCATCGGCACATACGCAACATTCCTCACACTTCTCTGGAAGTCCGGCCGCGCCCCCGGAACAGCGATGAGCACGAGTACCGAAGCCAAGGCGCAGGACGCGCCGACCGAGGCGGCAGGCGAGCCGCCGGCGCCCGCGGGCGCGCCGACCTTGCGCGCCGGCGACGCCACCGGCCACGGCAGGCTCGCCGGCCACGTGTCGCCGCGAGCGGCGAGGGGCGCGCC
>CAZFET010000334.1:0-3884 GCA_964517545.1 uncultured Burkholderiaceae bacterium | reverse complement strand
CGCGCTGTGGAAAGACGCGACCGGCATCGAGATCATCGACGGCATCGGCTCGACCGAGATGCTGCACATCTTCATCTCGGCCGACGAGCGCGACGCGCGCCCCGGCGCGACCGGCAAGGTCGTGCCCGGCTACCGCGCCGAGATCCACGACGACGCGGGCCGGCCGGTGCCGACGGGCACGGTGGGGCGTCTGGCGGTGAAGGGCCCGACCGGCTGCCGCTACTTCGACGACCCGCGCCAGGCCCACTACGTGCAGCGCGGCTGGAACTACACCGGCGACGCCTACCACGTGGACGCCGACGGCTACTTCCACTACCACGCGCGCACCGACGACATGATCGTCTCGGCCGGCTACAACATCGGCGCGCCCGAGGTCGAGGAGGCGCTGATGACGCATCCGGCGGTGGCCGAGTGCGCGGTGATCGGCTGGCCCGACGCGGAACGCGGCCAGATCGTGAAGGCCTTCGTGGTGCCCAAGCCCGGGCACGCGCCCGGCGAGGCGCTGGCCAAGGCGCTGCAGGAGCACGTGAAGGCCACCATCGCCCCGTACAAGTACCCGCGCGCCGTGGAGTTCCGCGACGCGCTGCCGCGCACGCAGACCGGCAAGCTGCAGCGCTTCAGGCTGAAGGAAGAGAGCAAGGCATGACGAGCAAGCAGGTATTGCAACCGGGCGACTGGCCGCGCCCGCGCGGCTACGCCAACGGCGTGGCCGCGCGCGGACGCATGGTGTTCGTCGCCGGCATGGTGGGCTGGGACGCGGAGCAGCGCTTCCGGCACGCCGACATGGCCGGCCAGGCGCGGCAGGCGCTGGCCAACATCGTGGCCGTGCTGGCCGAGGCGGGCGCGCGGCCCGAGCACATCGTGCGCATGACCTGGTACGTGACCAGCAAGCGCGAGTACCTCGAGTCGGCCAAGGCGATCGGCACGGCCTACCGCGAGCTGATCGGCGACTTCGGCGTCGCGATGACGGCCGTCGAGGTGTCGGCGCTGATCGAGGACGCCGCACGGGTAGAGATCGAGGTCACGGCCGTGGTGCCGGACTGACCGACGTCAAGCCGCGGCCGCGCGGTACGCCGGCGCGCCGCATCCATCGCACAATCTCCGGCACCCCGCCGTACACGAACTCCAGGAGCCCGACATGGCCAAGGCCAGCTTCCAATGGGACGACCCGCTGCTGCTCGACGCGCAACTCGGCGAAGACGAGCGCATGGTGCGCGACGCGGCGCGCGCCTACTGCCAGGAGCGCCTGGCCCCGCGCGTGCTCGAGGCCTTCCGCCACGAGAAGACCGACCCCGCGATCTTCCGCGAGATGGGCGAGATCGGCCTGCTCGGCCCGACGATCCCCGAGGCCTACGGCGGCCCCGGGCTGAACTACGTGAGCTACGGCCTGATCGCGCGCGAGGTCGAGCGCGTCGACTCCGGCTACCGCTCGATGATGAGCGTGCAGTCGTCGCTGGTGATGGTGCCGATCTTCGAGTTCGGCACCGAGGCGCAGAAGCAGAAGTACCTGCCGAAGCTCGCGCGCGGCGAGTGGATCGGCTGCTTCGGCCTGACCGAGCCCAACCACGGCTCCGACCCCGGCAGCATGGTCACGCGCGCGAAGAAGGCGCCGGGCGGCTACAAGCTCAGCGGCTCGAAGATGTGGATCAGCAACTCGCCGTTCGCCGACGTGTTCGTCGTGTGGGCCAAGGACGACGAAGGCGCGATCCGCGGCTTCGTGCTCGACAAGGGCATGAAGGGCCTGTCGGCGCCGGCCGTGCACGGCAAGGTCGGCCTGCGCGCCAGCCTCACCGGCGAGATCGTGATGGACGAGGTGTTCGTGCCCGAGGAGAACGCCTTCCCCGACATCCGCGGGCTCAAGGGACCGTTCACCTGCCTCAACAGCGCGCGCTACGGCATCGCCTGGGGTGCGCTCGGCGCGGCCGAGGACTGCTACCAGCGCGCGCGCCAGTACGTGCTGGACCGCAAGCAGTTCGGCAAGCCGCTGGCGGCCAACCAGCTCATCCAGAAGAAGCTGGCCGACATGCTCACCGAGATCACCCTCGGGCTGCAGGGCTGCCTGCGGCTGGGCCGCATGAAGGACGAGGGCACCGCGTCGGTCGAGGCCACCAGCATCCTCAAGCGCAACTCCTGCGGCAAGGCGCTCGAGATCGCGCGGCTGGCACGCGACATGATGGGCGGCAACGGCATCAGCGACGAGTTCGGCGTGGCGCGCCACCTGGTGAACCTCGAGGTCGTGAACACCTACGAGGGCACGCACGACATCCACGCGCTGATCCTCGGCCGCGCGATCACCGGCATCGCGGCGTTCTGAGGGCCGCCGGGGCGGGCCGCGCGGAACCGCGCGCCGCGCCCGCCGGCGCCATCGAGCGTTCCATCGTGCGCGACCGCTGCACCGTCCGTTCGGGCTGAGCCTGTCGACGCCCCAAACGGTGCTCGAGGTGGCGTCAACTTCGTGATGCTCAATGGCGCATCGTCTTGACGATCTCCGCGAACAGCGGGTGCCGGTCGGGCGTGCCGATCGGCGCCGCGCCGTCGGGACTGCGCCAGAGCACGGCCCAGGTGAGCGCGACGTCCTCGCGCGACCAGGCGTGGTACAGGCCGCGCTCGGCCTCGACGTCGCTCACCCACTCGCGCGGCGCGATCGGACGCCGCGTCGTGCGCGTGCCCTTGACGATGTCGACGAGCCCCTGCGCGACGTAGGCGTGCAGGTCGGGTTCGTGCGCGAAGGCCGGCAGCGGCAGCACCATGACCGCTGCGTCCTCGACCACCGTGTGAGGCCACGGCCCGGCCAGGCGCTGGAAGGTGAACGACACCGCGCCGTTGACGTTGAGGATGCGCTCGTACAGCTCCCATTCGCCCGGGATGCGCGCGCGCTCGCCGGTGACGTCGTTGCGCCAGTAGTAGCTGCGCAGTTGCCCGTCGGCCATGTCGTGCCGGCCGTACTCGGCGAGCAGGCGCCGCCCCAGCGCGAGCACCGCCTCGCGCGCGCCTTCGCGCGCCGGCTCGTAGGTCTGCACCACGGTGTAGTCGAGGTCCGCTCCGCGCGCGCCGTCGATGCGCACGTGCACCACGCCGCGCGGCCCGGGCCGGCCGCCGCTCAGCCGGCAGCGCTCGGTGTCGCCGTCGCGCCGACGCTGCTCGTCGAGGAACAGGAAGCCTTCCTCCTCCATCGCCGTGCGCTGCCAGTCGCACGGCGCGCGCCAGGCGGCGGCGGCGCGCCGCGTGTCCACGCGGATGCGCTCGTGCTCGCCCGAGCCCCACGCGAACACCGCACTCAGCTCCGCGACACCGGGCCTCAGGTGGTCGTGCAAGGTGCGCCAGCGCGCATCGAGCGGCAGCATCGCGCCGGACAGGCGGTGCAGCCACAGCCAGCGTCCCGCCACCGCGCGGCTCACGTCCTGGCTCGCGTCGAGGCCGCGCGACGACATCACCAGCAGCCCGACCACGACGCTGGCCAGGGGCAGCGCGAAGCCCGGCAGCAGCGCGGCGACGAGCGCGGCCGCGGCACGCCCGCGGCGCACGCGGGCCACCGCGACGACCTGCAGGCCGGCGCCGTGACGGTCCCAGGGCAGCGGCACGCCGGGGCGCTGCAAGGCCATGCGCCAGGCCGCGAGCGGCAGGGTCACGGCCGCCAGCGGTGCGAACCACAGCCCGAAGACACCCGCCACGATCTTGAGCGTGCGACCGAACGCCACCGCGAGCGTGGGCCGGCGGCCGTCGGCCTGCCGGACTTCGATGCCGAGCAGCGCCTTGCCGGGTGTCGCGCCTGACAGCGTCAGCAGCAGCGGCTCCAGCACGAGCTGCAGCGCGCAGACGAACAGCGCCACCGCCGCCGCACGCCGGAGCCAGTCGAGGTCGACGAGCATCGAGCTCGCACCCCA
>CAZFET010000333.1:0-3887 GCA_964517545.1 uncultured Burkholderiaceae bacterium | reverse complement strand
CACCCGACATGCGTCAGCCGGCTGCGCCGGCTGCCACATGCGGGTGAACTCCAACTACAAGGGCTTCCTCCGCAGTCAAGCAACGACTGATCTCAACGAGCCGCGCGAGCGGCTCGTTTGCATTTCGACGTCTTGATCCACTCGCCGGTGTCTCGATCGCGCTGCGTTTGAGCAAGGTGCGGACTGGCGCAACTACAAGCGGTCATCGATGCAGCTTCACGTGCTGCGGACCCTGATGCAAGACGCACGCGGGGGCCTCATTCGTTAGTCGCGAACAGCCTTGCTGTCGCCTTGAGTCAATCAGGCACACCCCGCGCAGGTCCAACCTTCATTCATCAACGCGAGCCGTCACGCGGCGGTAGATCTCGTGGGTTCAGTGCGGGGTGACGAAGCGCTCACCTCGGTCGAGCACTGCCCACGCCATGCGCGCGTTCTTCGCTGCGATCGCGACCACTGCGTTCCAATAGCCTCTTCGCTCGGCCAGCGCGATTGCCCAACGGCTCAGGCTGTCGGTCTTGGCCTTGGCCGCGTTGAGCAGCGCCCGAGCGCCCATTACCAGCAACGATCGCAGGTAGGGGTCGCCCGCTTTCGTGATGCGCCCCAGCCGTGCCTTGCCGCCCGAGCTGCATTGCTCCGGCACGAGCCCCAGCCAGGCCGCCAGCTGGCGCCCGCACTTGAACTCGTGCCCGTTGCCGATCGTGGCTACCAGCGCCGTGGCCGTCGTCTCGCCCACCCCGCCCAGGCGCATGAGCTGCTGCGCCCGCGCGTCGTTAGGTCCCCCGAGCGGTCATCGCCTCCCTCTCCCGTTCGCACTCGGATACCATCGCCGCATGAAGCTCCTGGCCGGCACCGTGAAGGAAGGCAAGGTCGTCCTCAGTGGCGCCTCGCTTCCGGAGGGCACCATGGTCGCGGTTTACGCGCCGGAGTCGGGCGTTCCAGTGCAGCTCGCAGCGCACCTGCGGGCCGAACTCGAAGAAGCCATCGCCGAGGCTGACCGCGAGGAAGGTATCTCTGCCGAAGAGTTGTTTGCGCAACTCGACAAGTACCGCTGATCTTGGCGTTGCTCGTTCGCATCAAGCCGCGAGCGGTCGGCGAAGTTCACCAAGCCGCGCAGTGGTGGAGCGACAACCGTCCTTCGGCGCCTGGTGCGGTTGAGGCCGATCTCAAAGAAGCGCTGGCGTTGTTGGTTGAGCATCCCGGCATCGGCAGCAGGGTCGACAACTCGCGCGACCCGGAGACCCGGCGCTTTCTTCTCGGCCGGACGCGGTACTTCGTCTACTACCGGCCGAGAGGTCGGTTCCTCGAGGTGCTGGCCTTTTGGCACGCGTCACGCGAGCACGAGCCGCGCGTCTGAGCGAGCGACGCCCGACCCGCTTCTTCTTCGACCTCCCGCTTCACCGCCAGGTGCGCCTGGCATCGACTGTTCGATCGAGGGTGCGGACGGACCACCGTGGTTGGCCGGCAGGTCGGTGTCTTCTGGTCGACCTGCAGGCACCCCCTTCGCACTCACTCCGACGACCTGACCGCGTCCATCATCGCGCGCCGCCGCGCATCGTTCAGCACCAGCGCGTTCCAGCGTCTTTGCTGGTCGGGTGACGCGTACCAGGCGTTGCCGAACAGCGCGCCGCCGTGCTCGAACATCACGAGCGCGACGTGGGCCGACGGTGCGTGGCCCGTGTCGGCGAGTGCGGCGAATCGTCCGTAGGCGGTGGCGTAGCGGCGTTCGGCGAAGGCCTGCGATGCGGCGGCAAAGCGCGCGTCGGTGGGCGCGGCGGCCGCCCACACGTGAGTGCCGGTCGTCAGCAGCAGGGCGAAGGCGATGGAGCGGAGGGTCATGGTCGGGTCGGGTGCGTGGGTTCGTCGAGGGTGGTGGAGGGCGGCGGGCGCGCACGTGCAGCATCCGCATGCCGTGTTCCACGCGATGCGCGGCGCGAAGCGGACATCGCAGGCGCGCGGCGTCGCGGGTTTGCGCCGGAGACCGTCGCCGGACCGACACTCGTCCGAGGCCGGGCCGTCGTCACCCGCGGCCGCACGCTCGCCCGCGCATTGCGGCGACTACGTACTGCGCGCCGCGCGTTGCGGTGATGGAATCGTGCGTACCGCAGCACGACGCACGGAGATCGCGCGATGAAGCTTCTGTCGACCGCGAACCTGGCCGGCCCGACCCTGGCTCTGTCTCTGGCGCTGGCGGCGTGTGCCGGCGGGCAGGGTGCGTCGGCGCCCACCGAGGCCGCGCCGCGCGAGCAGCCCTGTCCGCAAGGCGTGCCCGAGGGCACGCGCTGCCTCGCCGGGCGCGACTCGGCCGGCGCGTTCTACCTGATCGCGATGCCGAAGGCCTGGAACGGGCACCTCGTGCTGCACGCGCACGGCGGGCCGCTGCTCGGCGCGCCTCGGCCCGAGCGCGCGGTCGAGGACCTGCAGCGCTGGGCCGTCACGGTCAAGGCGGGCTACGCGTGGGCGGGCTCCACCTTCCGCCAGGGCGGCGTGGAGGTGCGCGCGGCGGCCGAGGACACCGAACGCCTGCGGCGCGTCTTCGTGCAGCACGTGGCGGTGCCGAAGCGCACGATCCTGCACGGCCAGTCGTGGGGCGCGAGCGTGGCCGCCAAGGGCGCCGAGATGTACGCGCGCGAACGGCCGTACGACGCGGTGCTGCTCACCAGCGGCGTGCTCGGCGGCGGCACGCGCTCGTACGACTTCAGGCTCGACCTGCGAGTGATCTACCAGTACCTGTGCCGCAACCACCCACGGCCCGACGAGCCGCAGTACCCGCTGTGGCAGGGGTTGCCCGCCGAGTCGACCCTCACGTCGGCCGAGCTGGCGCAGCGCACGCGCGAATGCCTCGGGCTCGGGGTGCCGCCTGCGCAGCGCACGGCCGAGCAGGCGCGGCGGCTGAAGACCATCGTCGACGTGCTGCGCATTCCCGAGCGCAGCGTGCAGGGCCACCTCAACTGGGCGACCTTCCACTTCCGCGACATCGCCCAGGCGCGCACCGGCGGGCGCAACGTGTTCGGCAACGTGGGTGCGGTGTACCGCGGCTCCGACGACGACACCGCGCTCAATGCGGGTGTCGCGCGCTACGCGGCCGATCCGCAGGCGGTGGCGGCGTTCGCGCGCGACACCGACCCCGACGGCCGCATCCCGGTGCCGGTGCTCACGGTGCACGGCATCGGCGACCCGATCGCGTTCGTCGAGCTGGAGCACCAGTTCCGCCGCACCATGCAGGCCGCGGGCACCGCCGACCGGCTCGTGCAGACCTTCACCGACGACGCCGAGCACAGCTACCTGAGTGACCCCGTCTACCCGACCGTGCTCGAGGCGCTGCTCGCGTGGGTGGAGCAGGGCCGCAAGCCGACGCCGGCCGCGGTCGCGGCGCGCTGTGTCGAGCTGCAGGCCGTGTGGGGCGCGGGCTGCCGCTTCCGCCCCGACTACGAGCCGCCGTCGCTGGAGTCGCGCGTGGTGCCGCGGCAGCGGCCCTGACCCGCGCGCGGCGCGCCCCGCTCAGGCGATCAGCACCAGCTCGATCGGCCCGCCGCGTGCCCCGGTGTCGCTCTCCCCGTGCAGCAGGTGCAGGGTGCGCGGATGCGTGGCGGTCCAGCCGGGCGCGAACTGCAGGGTCGCGGTGCGGCCCGCGCGCGCCAGGCGCATCGCGGTCGTGCTGACCGGCCCGCGCGCGTGGCACTTGATCACCGCGAGGCGCAGGCACAGCACCTGCCACGCGAAGTCGTCGTGCGCGAGCGAGGCCTCCACCTTGCGCAGCCCGCCGCGCTGTCCGAGCACCAGCTCGGCCAGGCGGCGCTCCTGGCTCTGCGGGAAGCCCGGCGCGTGGACGTGCGCGAGCAGGCCGCCGCTGTGACGGTGATGGGCGTGGTGCGAGCACAGCATGCCGG
>CAZFET010000332.1:0-3898 GCA_964517545.1 uncultured Burkholderiaceae bacterium | reverse complement strand
GGCGGCCTACGCGGTCGTGCCCGACGCGGCGGCGCTGCCGCGCGCGATGCTCACGCTCGAGGCGTTGCGCGCCGCCGGCGTCGACGTGCTGATGAACCCGGGGCAAGGCAGCATGAAGAGCCAGTTCAAGCGCGCCGACGCGAGCGGCGCGCGCTACGCGCTCGTGTTCGGCGAGGCCGAGCTCGCGCGCGGCGCGGTGGCGGTCAAGCCGCTGCGCGACGCTGCCGCGCCGCAGGTCGAGCGACCGCTGGCGACCGCCGCCGAATGGGCCGCCGAACTGCTCAAGTGATAATCGCGCGCTCTCAGAACACCCCCTCATGGCCACCCATCTCGATCTCGAAGAACAGGAACAGCTCGACCGGCTCAAGGCCTTCTGGGCGCAGTACGGCAACCTGATCACCACCCTGGCGATCGTCGTGTTCGGCTCGATTGCCGCGTGGAACGGCTGGCAGTGGTACCAGCGCGAACAGGCCGCCAAGGCCGGTGCGCTGTACGACGAGCTCGACCGCGCCGCGCAGGCCGTCGACGCCGAGAAGACCGCGCGCGTGTTCGCCGACCTGAAGGACCGCTATCCGCGCACCGCGTTCGCGCAGCAGGCCGGCCTGCTGGCCGCGCAGGTGCAGGCCGACAAGGGCGACAAGGCCGGCGCGCGCGCGTCGCTCGAGTGGGTGGCCGGCAACGCGGTGGAAGAGGAGTACCGCGTGATCGCCAGGCTGCGCCTGGCGGGCCTGCTGGCCGACGAGAAGCAGTACGACGCGGCACTGAAGCTGCTCGACGGCATCGAGGCCAAGGCGTTCGAGGCTCTCGTGGCCGACCGCCGTGGCGACATCCTCATGGTCCAGGGCAAGCGCGACGAGGCCAAGGCGGCGTATCGCAAGGCGTGGGACTCGATGAAGCCCGAGATCGAGTACCGGCGGCTGGTCGAGGCCAAGCTCACCGCGCTGGGCGCGGCGCCGGCCGATCCGCCCGCGCCGGCGGTGCAGGCCGCGTCGGCGCCGGCCGCGGGGGCGTCGAAGTGACGCGGGCGGTCGTGCGCGCGCGCGGCTTCGTCGCCGGGCTGGCTGCCGTACTCGGCGCCGTGCTGCTGGCCGCCTGCACCAGCGCCGAGAAACCCAGGCCCACGCCGCTCGAAGCGCTGACGCCGAAGATCGCCGGGCGCCAGGTGTGGCAGGCGCGGGTCGACTCGATCCGCTTCCCGCTGGCGGTGGCCGTGACCGGCAACACCTTCACCGTCGCCGGCACCGACGGCGGCGTGCTGGCGCTGGACGCGAATGACGGCCGCGAGCTGTGGCGCGCCAACGCCGGCGCGCCGCTCACCGCCGGCGTGGGCAGCGACGGCCGCTTCGCCGCCGTCGTGACGCGCGACAACGAGGTGGTGGTGTTCGAGGCCGGCCGCGAGAAGTGGCGTGCGCGCGTGGGCTCGCGCGTCACCACGGCCCCGCTGGTGGCCGGCGAGCGCGTGTTCGTGATGGGTGTCGACCGCGTGGTCAACGCCTACGACGCGCTGGACGGCCGCCTGATCTGGACCTTGCGCCGGCCCGGCGACGCGCTCACGCTCGCGCAGCGCGGCGTGCTGGCGCCGTTCAAGGACACCTTGCTGGTCGGGCAGGGGCCGCGGCTCGCCGGCGTCGACCCGCTGCGCGGTTCGGTGCGCTGGGAGGTGGCGATCGCGTCGCCGCGCGGCACCAACGAGGTGGAGCGCCTGGCCGACCTGGTCGGGCCGGTGGCGCGCGTCGGCGACACCGTCTGCGCCAGGGCCTTCCAGGCCGCGGTGGGCTGTGCCGACGCCGAGCGCGGCGTCCTGCGCTGGCAGCGCAACGTGGGCGGCATCGAAGGCGTGGCCGGTGACGAGCAGGTCGTGGTCGCGGCCGACGGCAGCAGTCGCATCACCGCGTGGCGCACGGCGTCGGGCGACGTCGCCTGGACCTCCGAGCGGCTGCTGCACCGCAGCCTGAGCGCGCCGCTCGTGGTCGGGCCGACCGTGGTGTTCGGCGACCTCGAAGGCCAGGTGCACTTCCTCGCGCGCGACAGCGGCGAGCCGCAGCTGCGCCTGCCGACCGACGGCTCGCCCGTGGCGGCGGCGCCGGTGGTGGCCGGCACGACGGTGCTGGTGGCCACGCGCAACGGCGGGCTGTACGCCTTCCGTCCGCAGTAGCGCTCGGCGGGGGCAGTCGACATGAAGCCGGTGCTCGCGCTGGTCGGCCGGGCCAACGTCGGCAAGTCGACCCTGTTCAACCGCATCACGAAGAGCCGCGACGCGATCGTGGCCGACGTCCCCGGCCTCACGCGCGACCGGCACTACGGCGACGGCCGGCTCGGTCCGCGCAGCTTCATCGTCGTCGACACCGGCGGCTTCGAGCCCGAGAAGCCCAGCGGCATCGTGGCCGAGATGGCGCGCCAGACCAAGCAGGCGGTGGCCGAGGCCGACGTGGTGGTCTTCGTCGTCGACGTGCGCGCCGGCGTCTCGGCGCAGGACCACGACATCGCGCGCTTCCTGCGCGCGAGCGGCAAGCGCGTGGTGCTGGCGGCCAACAAGGCCGAGGGCATGTCCGGCGGCCCGCAGCTGGCCGAGTTCCACGAGCTGGGCATCGGCGAGCCGCATCCGGTGTCGGCCGCGCACGGGCAGGGCGTGCGCAGCCTGCTCGAAGCCGCGCTCGAGGGCTTCGGCGACGATGTCGAGGACGCCGAGCCCGACGGCGGCGCCGACGCGCCGATCCGCCTGGCCGTGGCGGGCCGGCCGAACGTCGGCAAGAGCACCCTGATCAACGCCTGGCTCGGCGAGGAGCGGCTGATCGCGTTCCACCCGCCCGGCACCACGCGCGACGCCACCCGCTTGCCGTTCGCGCGGGGCTGGCAGACGTTCGAGCTCGTCGACACCGCCGGTCTGCGCCGCAAGGGCCGCGTCTTCGAGGCGGTCGAGAAGTTCTCGGTGGTCAAGACCTTGCAGGCGATCGCCGACGCCCACGTGGTGGTGCTGCTGCTCGACGCGACGCAGGGCGTGAGCGACCAGGACGCGCACATCGCGGGCTACGTCCTCGACGCGGGCCGTGCCGTGGTGATCGCCGTCAACAAGTGGGACGCGGTCGACGCCTACCAGCGGCAGATGCTCGAGCGCTCGATCGAGCAGCGCCTCGCGTTCCTGAAGTTCGCGCCGCTGCTGCACATCTCGGCGCTCAAGCGGCAGGGCTTCGGGCCGCTGTGGAAGGCGGTGGCCGACGCCTGGCGCTCGGCGACCGTCAAGATGCCCACGCCGGTGCTCACGCGGCTGCTGCACGAGGCGGTCGAGCACCAGGCGCCGCGCCGCGCCGGCATGTTCCGGCCGAAGCTGCGCTACGCGCACCAGGGCGGGCAGAACCCGCCGATCGTGGTGATCCACGGCAACGCGCTCGAGCACGTGACCGACGCCTACCGACGCTATCTCGAAGGGCGCTTTCGCGCGCACTTCAAGCTCAGCGGCACGCCGCTGCGCGTGGAGCTCAAGAGCTCGCGCAACCCGTTCTCCGCCAAGGATTCCTGAGCCGCTGTACGACGAGGCCGTTGTGTTAACGTGCGCGCTCCAACAGCCGTCAACACGGAGAATATCGTGAGCAACAAAGGGGCCCTGCTACAAGACCCGTTCCTGAACCTGCTGCGCAAGGAACACGTGCCGGTCTCGATCTACCTGGTCAACGGCATCAAGCTGCAGGGGCACATCGAGTCCTTCGACCAGTACGTCGTCCTGCTGCGCAACACCGTGACGCAGATGGTCTACAAGCACGCCATCTCGACCGTGGTGCCGGGCCGCGCCGTGAACTTCCATCCCGGCGACTCGGGCGAAGGCAACTGATCCCGCGCGCGACGGGGCGCATCGCCGCACGAACACTGCGCTGACCACCTTGACGGAGGCTCCGACTTCCGC
>CAZFET010000331.1:0-3900 GCA_964517545.1 uncultured Burkholderiaceae bacterium | reverse complement strand
AAGCTCGCGGCGATGTCGGCCACGGCCTTTGCGTCCTCGATGATGCCGGGGCGTCTTCTGATTTCGTATAGCACGGCGGTCTTGAGTCCGCTGTAGCTTAATTCGAGTTCCTGGGTGTTCGCGAGACCGCGCGGGAACCGGACGGCGCGCGGATCTCCGCGAGACGCACCACCGGCAGCGATGCGATCCGCGCTGCCTCGCCTGCGGCCGCGGCCAGCAGCGACGGCGCGCACACGCGGACCAGCCGGTCGTCGAAGAGCCGGCGGCGCCGGCTGCCGCGCTTCGGATGCTCGCCGTAGTGGATCAGCACGTCCCAGCGGTCCGTCGGCAGCTCGTCGGTGGTGGCGACGCTCAGGATCTCGAAGCGCACCGCGCCGTGCTCGCCCGCGTAGTGCGCGAGCCGCGGCAGCAGCCACGCCACCGCGACCGCCGGCGCGGTGGCGATGCGCACGAGCTCGTGCTCGCGGCTGCGCAGCCGCGCGGTCGCGGCGGACAGCTCGGCCAGCGACGGTCGCACCGCGTCGACGCAGCGCTGCGCCACCTCGGTGAGCACGACGCCGCGGCCCTGGCGGCGCAGCAGCTTCGCGCCGATCTTCCGCTCGAGGCTGCCGACGCGGTGGCTGACGCCCGACGGCGTGACGTGCAGCGCGTCGGCCGCGGCCTGCACCGAGCCGAGCCGCGCGATCGCCTCGAGCGCCAGCAGCTCGTGCATCGGCAGCTCGGGGATCGACGTGGTCGACGGAGGTGATCGGGTCATGGCGAGAGGCATCGATCAGAATGATGCGGTGAAGTCAGGCAACGAGATCGAGTCGCACGATCCGGCCGCGATCCGGCAGCCGCCGCCGCTTCACTGCCTGCTCGCGTTCGAGGCGGTGGCGCGCAACCTCAACCTGGCCAAGGCCGCGGGCGAGCTGCGGCTCACGGCGTCGGCGGTCACGCAGTCGATCGCGCTGCTCGAGGCCCGGCTGGGCCTGAAGCTCCTGCGCACGCTCGCGCCGGTGGTCGAGCTGACCGACGCCGGCCGCGACTACTTCGCCACCGTGCAGGACTTCGTGCACCGCCTGCGCGACGGGCTGTACGAGCGCTTCCCGCTCGGCCGCACGCAGCTGCGCATCACCGCGTCGCAGGCGCTGGGCCGGCTGTGGCTCGCGCCCCGGCTGCAGCGCTTCACGCAGCGCCATCCGCGCATCGACCTCGTCATCACGTCGACCGGGCAGTTCCAGTCGCTGCGCGGCGGCGGCCTCGACGTCGCGCTGCGCTACGGCGGCGCGCCCGCCGAGGGGCTCGTGTCGCGGCCGCTGTGGACCGACCGGCACGTCGCGGTGGGCGCGCCGGCGCTCGCGCGACGCGCCGACGGGCTGTCGCCGGCGGCCATCGTCAAGTCGCTGCCGCTGATCGACCACCCCGTCTCGAGCTGGAGCGGATGGCTCGCGGCGCTGGCCCCGGACGAGGGTCCGGTGCGCGCGCGGCTGCAGTGCAGCGACCTGCACCTGGCCATCGAGGCGGCGTGCCTGGGCCTCGGGCTCGTGATCGTGCCGGCGCGCGTGGTGCACGAGCTGCTCGCGCGCCGCGTGCTGCGCCTCGCTTCGCCGCATGCGGGGCCGGGCAAGGCGTACCAGGCCGTCGTGTCGGTCGAGCAGGCGCAGCGCGCGCCGGTGCAGGCCTTCCTGCACTGGCTGGCCGACGAAGCGGGCGCCGCACCGGCGCGCTCGGCCTGAGGCCGCGCGCACGTCGCTCGCCGTCACGGCACCACCCGCTTCACAGCGTCACCGCGTACTGCGGCAGCGCCTTGCCCCAGGCCAGCAGCCGGTAGCGCCGCCGATGCGCGAGGAAGTACGGGTCCGACTCGATCAGCTCGACGGCACGACGGCGATCGGCCACCTCGAACACCCACAAGCCGCCGACGTAGGGGCCGCCGTGCTCGTCGCGCAGGCCGCCGGCCATCGGGATCTCGTCGCGATGCGCCTCGAGCCACGCGAGGTGCGCCGGTTCGTGCGCGCGCCGCACCGCCGCCATCTCGGGGCTGTCCTCGAAGATCACGACGTAGCGCATGGCGGGTCCCGTTCGATCTGCCGACGCGTGGCGGCGATCGCGCGAGCATGCCATCGACTCGCGCGGCGCGCAGCGTCGAGCCGCGCGCGCTGCTGAAAGTCGGCGGGCCGCGCCACAGCCGTGCGCATGCCGCGCGGCGGGACTCGCGCCGTGGTCGTTCGCGCCGTGGTCGTTCGCGCACCTGGACTCGCGCCACGGGCGATCGAGCGCCCGGCCTCACGACCGGGCGCCTCGCGCATCCGACGCCGCCTGTCCGAATCGTCCCGATCGTGGTCGGCCGCGGCCATTTCGCGCGCCCGCTGCTCGCGATCCAATGCCCGGCGTGCTCGCCAGCCGTCCCGGCGCGAGACGCACCGACCACCGCCACCACCATGACCACACCACACGCCCACGACATCGTCATCTGCTCGGCCGCCCGCACGCCGATCGGCAGGTTCCTCGGCGCCTTCAGCGGCACGCCGGCCACGCGGCTGGGCAGCGTCGCGATCGCGGCCGCGGTCGAGCGGGCCGGGCTCGACCCGGCGCGCGTCGACGAAGTGTTGATGGGCTGCGTGCTGTCGGCCGACCTCGGGCAGGCGCCGGCGCGGCAGGCGGCGCTCGGCGCGGGCCTGCCCGCCTCGACCCCTGCGACCACGGTCAACAAGGTCTGCGGCAGCGGCCTCAAGGCCGTGATGCTCGCGGCCGACTCGCTCGCGCTCGGCCACGGCCACGTGGCGGTGGCCGGCGGCATGGAGTGCATGTCGAACGCACCGTACCTCGTGCCGACCGGCCGCGCGGGCCACAAGGCGGGCCACGTGTCGATGCTCGACCACATGATGCGCGACGGCCTCGAGGACGCCTACGACAGCGGCCGCGCGATGGGCAGCTTCGGCGAAGACCTCGCGCGGCGCTACGGCTACACGCGCGCGCAGCAGGACGCCTACGCGGCCGAGACGGTGCGCCGCGCGCAGCGCGCCGTCGACGACGGCACCTTCGACGCGGAGGTGGTGCCGGTGCAGCCGGCCGCGGCCGTCGCGGCCATCGCGCGCGACGAGATCCCGGGCCGCATCGACCCCGCGAAGATCCCGCGGCTGAAGCCCGCGTTCGCGGCCGACGGCAGCGTGACGGCGGCCAGCTCCAGCGCGAACGGCGACGCCGCGGCGGCCATGGTGCTGAGCACGCGCGAGAAGGCGCAGCGGCTGGGCCTGCCGGTGCTCGCGACGATCCGCGGCCACGCGAGCTTCGCGCGCGTGCCGTCGGAGTTCACGCTCGCGCCCATCGGCGCCATCCGCAAGGTGCTGCAGCGGCTCGACTGGCGGCCGCAGGACGTGGACCTGTATGAGATCAACGAGGCCTTCGCCGTCGTCGTGATGGCCGCGATGCGCGACCTCGAGATCACGCACGAGCGGGTCAACGTCCACGGCGGCGCCTGCGCGCTCGGCCACCCGCTCGGCGCGTCGGGCGCGCGCGTGCTGGTGCCCCTGCTCCACGCGATGAAGCGCCACGGCGCGCGCCGCGGCGTGGCGAGCCTGTGCATCGGCGGCGGCGAGGCGGTGGCGATGGCGGTCGAGGCAGGGTGAGGGCGACGAGGGTGCCGGCTGCGGTGCCACTCCTCCGGAAGCAGGCTGAACACCTCAAGATCAGAGTCCAAGCAAGACGCCACCCTCGATCGAATCAGACCCAAAGTCCGGGGTGGCTCAAACGGGCAGCATGAAGAGGACGGTGCACCCTGCACATCATTCAGCCCCGTCACGCCGCCGCAGTGTGTCTTGATGCATGACGATGGCCAGAGACAAAGCCGCCTGAAGCGCCTCCCTGGACGGGTTGTGCAACGTCAGTCGATTGCGCGGATTGCCTAGAAAGAACTCC
>CAZFET010000330.1:3662-3920 GCA_964517545.1 uncultured Burkholderiaceae bacterium | reverse complement strand
GCGAAGCGTCGACGCCGCGCTGCGACAGCAGGAAGGTCATGAACGGCACCATCAGCATGCCGCCGCCGATGCCCAGCAGGCCGGCGAGAAAGCCGGTGAAGGTGCCGAGCAGCAGCAGCTCGGCGATCAGCAGCGGATCGACGCCGCTCACTTGGCGTCGAGCAGCGCGAGCACCGCCTTCCATTCCGCCGGCGTGACCGGCGTGATCGACAGACGGTTGCCCACCTGCAGCACGCGCATCGTCGCCAGCTCGGGGCG
>CAZFET010000330.1:0-3652 GCA_964517545.1 uncultured Burkholderiaceae bacterium | reverse complement strand
CGTCTTGCGCACGAGCTTCACGTCGACGTTCATCCAGCGCGGGTTCTCGCGCGTGGACTTCGGGTCGTAGTAGTCGCTCTTCGGGTCGAACTGCGTCGCGTCGGGGTAGGCGGTGCTCGCCACCTCGGCGAGGCCGGCGATGCCCGGCTCGGCGCACGACGAGTGATAGAACAGCACGCCGTCGCCCACGCGCATCGCGTCGCGCATGAAGTTGCGCGCCTGGTAGTTGCGCACGCCGAACCACGGCACGGTCTTCTTCGGCGCTCGCGCGAGGTCGTCGATCGAGACCTCGTCGGGCTCGCTCTTCATGAGCCAGTACTGGGCAGCGGGCATGGAACGGCAGGCCGGAGAGCTGAAGGTGTCCGCCGCGCACCGGGGGCCCGCATTCCTGAACCCTCAGGGAAGTTCAGGTGGGCGAGGGCAGCGAGGCTTCGGGTTCGTCTGACGCGAGACGATCACACCAGCCGGGCAATGTTCCTCTCCCTAGCTCGATGAGCATCGGTTCAAGGAAATCTTGAACCCCCGCGAACGCGACGGACGCGATCATTCTAGCGCCGGGGTGAGCGCGCACGGCGCGCACTTCGTGCGACGCGGCGCACGCACTCTCACGTCGATGTGGCTCCGCCGCTCGACTTGAACCCCGCGGGGGGCGGGCCGGCAGGGCCGGCCCTCGGGGCGCTCAGAGCAGCCGGCCGTCGTCCCGCAAGGCGTCGTCGATGCGCGCGACGAGCGCCTCGAGCCCCGCTTCGCCCGACGCAGCCTTGGCGCCGGCGGGCTTCTTCGGCGGCGCGGGCAGCGGACGCTCGGCCAGCGCGTACGCGAGGTTGAGCGCCGCGAGCACCGCGATGCGCTCGCGCGCCTTCACCTTGCCGGCGTCGCGGATCGCGCACATCTCCTTGTCGACCGCGGCCACGGCTTCGAGCAGCGACCGCTCGCCGCCGTCGGGGCAGCCGAGCACGTAGCTCTGGCCCATGATGGTGACTTCGATCTGCTTCATGCGCCGCTTCCGTCGGGCCCGTCGGCCGGCAGTCGCTCGAGCAGCGCGTCGATGCGCGAGCGGGCGGTGACCAGCCGCGACCTCAGGCTGTCGCGCTCGGCCGTGACGGCCGCGAGCTGCTGCTCGAGCAGCGCGTTCGTGCGCTTGAGCTCGTCGTGGCGCAGCAGCAGCCGCTCCACGCGCTCGGCAAGGTCGTCGATCGTCGCCATGGTGCGCTCATCGCCCTCCAGCGGCGCGATTGTAGGCGCGCGGTCCTGCACCGCCGCGGTGATAGCATCGTCCGCGTTGGTGCCCGTGCCGGTGTTCACGCCGGCGCGAGTTAAACGGGAAGCAGGACGTGCAAGCACCGCCGGTGCCGCGCCAACCTGCGCTGCCCCCGCAACGGTAAGCGGACGGGGTCTTCGATGCCACGCATCGCCGGCTCCCGCTGCTGCGCACACGGCCACTGGCGGGCCTCGGCCCGCCGGGAAGGTCGCAGCGGTCGCATCCGCCAGCCCGGATACCGGCCAACGGGAGGTCCGGCGCGCGAGCGCCGGACCATGTTCGCCACGGCCCGCGCGGGGATGCGCGGGCAGGCATTCGACCCGTCCATCACCATGAAGTCTCTCTCCCAGGTCCGCCCGTCCTGCCGCGCGACGGCGGCGGCGTTCGCCGTCGTCGCGTTGGCGACGGCTCCCGCGGCGCGCGCGCAGCGCGCCGAACCGCAGTCGCTCGACGCGGTGGTTGTCACCGCGAGCCGCGCGCCGCAGCCGCTGGCCGACGCGCTGCCGCACACCACGGTGCTCACGCGCGAGGACATCGAACGAGCGCAGGCGCTCGACCTGCCAGCGCTGCTGGCACGCGAGTCGGGCGTGCAGCTCGTGACCACCGGCGGCCGCGGCAGCGCGACCACCCTGTTCGTGCGCGGCGCGCCGTCGCGTCAGGTGCGGCTGCTGGTCGACGGCGTGCCGATGACGCGCCAGGACGCGACCGGCTCGCTCGGGCTCGAACACCTGATGCTCGACCAGGTCGAGCGCGTCGAGATCGTGCGCGGCAACGTGTCGGCGCTGTACGGCTCGGGCGCGGTGGGCGGCGTGGTGCAGGTGTTCACGCGACGCGGCGACGCAGCCCCGCGCGCCAGCGTCACCCTCGAAGGCGGCGAGCTCGGCTTCGGCCGCGCGGCGGCGGCGGCCTCGGGTGCCTTCGGCGACACGACGCTGTCCGTCGGGCTCGCGCACCAGCGCCTGCGCGGCTTCTCGGCGCAGGACCCGGCGCTCAACCCGGCCGTCAACCCCGACGACGACGGCTATCGCAACGGCAGCGCGTCGGCGTCCATCGCGCATCGCATCGCCGACGGCCACCGGCTCGGCCTCAGCATGAGCGCGAGCGACGGCCGGCTCGACTACGACAGCGGCTTCGCCACGCCGACCGACGTGCAGACCAGCCGCACCCGCCTCGGCGCGGCGCGCGCCTTCGCCGAGAACCGCTATACGGCGCGCTGGAGCGGCACCTTCGCCGTCTTCGCGCAGCGCGACCACGCGCGCTATCGCGAGTCCGGCGCCTTCGGTTTCGACTCGCGCACGCTGACGCGCACGCGCGGCGTGAGCTGGCTGCATCGCGTCGAGCTGTCCGACGGCTGGCGGCTCGACGCGGGGCTCGAGCACGAGCGGCAGTCGATCTCGTCGGACGACGGCTTCGGCAGCCTCGTCGATCGTCACCGCTCCGTCAACGCGCTGCTGCTGGGCGCCGGCGGTCGGGTGGCCGGCCTCGAGCTGCAGGCGAACCTGCGCCACGACGACATCGAAGGCACGGGCCAGGAGACCACCGGCCGACTCGCGCTCGGCTGGTCGTTCGCCGAGGGCTGGAAGGCGGTGGCGAGCATCGCCAACGCGTTCAACGCGCCGCCGCTGGGCTACCTGCACGCGCCGTTCTTCGGCAACCCCGCGCTGTCGCCCGAGCGCGCGCGATCGGCCGAACTCGGCCTGCAATGGAGCCGCGACACGCAGTCGCTGCGCGCCACGGCGTTCGAGCAGCGCGTGCGCGACGAGCTCGACTACGACCTCGCGACCAACAGCTTCCGCAACCTCGCGCGCACGCGCAATCGCGGGCTCGAAGTGTCGTGGGGTGCGCGCTTCGCCGCGACCGACCTGCGCGCGAGCCTCACGTCGCAGCAGCCGCTGGACGAGGCCACCGGCCAGCGGCGCGTGCGGCGCGCCGCCACGCTCGCGTCGCTTGCGCTGACGCACGGCATCGACAGCCACTTCGGCAGCACGCGCGTCGGCGCCGCCTGGCGCTACACCGGAGCGCGCCCCGAGATCGCCGGGCAGCGGCTCGGCGCGTACTCGGTGGTCGACCTCACCTTGCAGCACGACCTCGGCCGCGAGTGGCGCGTGTTCGCTCGGCTCGAGAACGCCGGCGACGAGCGCTACGAGACCGCCGTCGGCTACCGGCAGCCACCGCGCAGCGCGTTCGTCGGGCTGCGCTGGAGCGGCACGCTGTAGGCGAGGGCGCGATGGGCCTCGCCGGTGCCGCGCTGCGCCGCTTCGCGATCGCGCTGATCGCGCTGGTGGCGCTCGTGCTCGCGGCGGCGCTCGCCGCGGGCGCGGGCGGGCTGGACGGGCAGCTCATCGCGACCCTGCGCGCGCCGCGCGTCGCGGCGGCGGCGGGTGTCGGCGC
>CAZFET010000329.1:0-3932 GCA_964517545.1 uncultured Burkholderiaceae bacterium | reverse complement strand
GCTTCCAGCGCGGATCGGTCCAGGCCGCCTCGGCCGCGGCGGGGTCGGGCCCTGCTTCGGCGGCCAGCGTCTGCAGCGCGGCAGGATCGCTCAGCATCACGCCGCGCGCGAAGTACGCGCGCAGCCCGGCGTGCGCCCAGGCCACGGCGCGCGCCGGATCGACCGCGTCGTGCAGCCACCAGAACACGCGCGCCGCGTTCTGCGTGGCGATCGGAAACTCGGTCGGCAACGAGAACGGCACGCCCTCGAAGCGCGCGGAACGCGCGAAGTCGTGCAGCGCGTACTCGCGCTTGATCGGGTAGGCCACCGGCGGCTTCAGCTCCGCGGCCTGGAACGTCGCGCCCAGCAAGATCGCGTGCCAGCGCACGGTGCGGCCGTGGCGCGCGGCGAGCGCCTCGATCCACTCCGAGGCGATGTACGAGTACGGCGACGAGAAGTCGAACCAGAACTGGATCGGGCTGCGCGGGTCCATGCGGCCAGCGTACTGCGGCACGACGCGGCGCGTCGTCGGTGCGATCCCTCGTGTCGCCGCGCCGAGCCGCTGGCAGCGATCGCGCAAGCCCGTGCGCTGGCGCGACCACGCGCGGCGCGGCACGATGCGCGGTGATGACCGACGTCCCCTGGATCGAAGTCGCGGCCGTCGGCGCGGCGGCCGCGGTCGCCGCGTGCTTCCGCCCGTTCGACGCGCTGCGCGCCCGCGCGCTGCGCGTGCCGTGGGCCGTCGCGCTCCTGGTGCTGCCGCTGCTGTGGAGCGCCGAGCGCGTGCTGCCCGGCGGCGTGGTGCTGCAGCTGTCGGGGGCGTGCCTGCTGGTGCTGATGTTCGGCTGGCCGCTCGCGGTGTGGACCGTGCTGCCGGTGGCCGCGCTCGGCGCGTGGCTCGGCGGCGCGCCGCCGTGGCCGCGCGCGGTCGAGCTCGCCGCGTGGCAGGGCGTGCTGCCGGCCACCCTGGCGCTGGCCCTCGGCATCGCTACGCGGCGCTGGCTGCCCGCCCACCCGTTCGTGTTCATCCTCGGCCGCGGCTTCATCGGCACCGCGCTCGCCAGCGTGATCGCCGGCGCGGTGGCCACGGGGCTGCGGCCGCTGCCTGCCGGCGCCGACCCGGCCGCGCTGCTCACCGGCCACTGGCTCATGGCCTGGGGCGAGGCCTTCCTGACCGGCATGCTCGTGGCGATCTTCGTCGCCTTCAAGCCCGAGTGGCTGCTGACCTGGTCGGACCGGCGCTACCTGCCGCGGGCCTGAGCGCCGCCGGCGCCGGCGCAGTCGCAGTCGCGAACTGCGCCTGCAGCCAGTCGACCAGCGCGCGGTTGCGCGTGAGGCGCATGCGCTCGGTCGGCGCGACCGCGTTGATGCTGGCGCCGAAGCGCGTCTCGGGTGTCCACTCGGGCAGCACGCGCACGAGGCGGCCGTCGGCCAGCGCCGCGCGGAACAGATAGCCCGGCAGCAGCGCGATGCCCAGGCCGCACAGCGCGGCCTCGGCCAGCGCGTCGGGCGTGTTCGCGCGGAAGCGGCTGCGCATGGGTACCGTCTCGTGGCGGCTGCCGCGCACGAGGCGCCACACGTTGTCGGCGTTCTCGCGCCAGTAGCCCATGCACGGATGGCCGTCGAGCTCGGCCGGCGTGCGCGGCGTGCCGGCGCGCACGAGGTACGACGGCGACGCGACCAGCGCCCACTCGATGGGCGCGACCGGTACCACGCTGTGGTCCAGCGTGGCCACGCTGCTCCAGCGCAGCGCGAGGTCGATGCGCTCGTAGGCGAGGTCCATCATGCGGTCGGACAGCACGAGCTCGAGCTCGATGCCCGGGTGCTGCGCGAGGAACGCGGGCAGGCGCGGCGTCAGCTCGATCTGCCCCCAGCTCACCGGCGCCGTCAGGCGGATCAGGCCGCTGAGCTCGGAGCGCAGGTCGCGCAGGCGCTCCTCGGCGCGCGACACCTCGTCGAGCGCGCGCCGCGCGAACTCGAGGTACAGCTCGCCGGCCGGCGTGAGCGCGATCTTGTGCGTGCTGCGGCTGAACAAGGTGGCGCGCACCGCCGACTCGAGCTGCGCCACGCGCTTGCTGACCACGCTCTTGCTCGCGCCGAGGTCGGCCGCGGCGCGGCTGACGCTCAGGTGTTCGGCCACCCGCACGAAGGCGGCCAGCATGTCGGTGGAGATCGTCATCGGGCGGGCCGCTCGTTTCCGTTTCGAGGACAACGCGTTTTCATTCGACCCGCTTCCTTGATCCAGGTCAATCCGTGAGACTGCCCTTCGGCGGCTCGCGGCCGCGCAGCCCTCACCCCTCACAGGAGACACGGCATGAAGGTGTACGCGGACCCCATCACCGTCAACTGCCGCAAGGTGATTGCCGGTCTCGACTTCATCGGCGCGCCGTACGAGCTGGTGCACGTCGACTACTTCAAGGGCGAGCAGAAGTCGCCCGCCTACCTGGCGATCAACCCGAACGCGTCGATCCCGGCCCTGGTCGACGGCGAGCTCGTGCTGTGGGAGTCGAACGCCATCCTGCAGTACGCGGCCGACAAGACCGGCAACGACCGCGCGTACCCGAAGGACCTCGCCACGCGCGCCGACATCAACCGCTGGCTGCTGTGGGAGGCCGCGAACTGGTTCCCGGCGTGCTACGTGTTCCTGATCGAGAACTGCGTGAAGCCGCTGCTCGGCGGCGCGCCCGACGCGCAGGTGCTGGCCGCGCAGGCGGCGCAGTTCCA
Source organism: uncultured Burkholderiaceae bacterium (assembly GCA_964517545.1). Classification (GTDB taxonomy): domain Bacteria; phylum Pseudomonadota; class Gammaproteobacteria; order Burkholderiales; family Burkholderiaceae_C; genus CAZFET01. The sequence continues at coordinate 1,229 of CAZFET010000329.1, read as the reverse complement.
CAAGCTGGCCGGCATCCTGGACGCGCGGCTCGCCGGCCGGCGCTGGCTGACGGGCGACTCGCCGACCATCGCCGACATCGCGGTGGCCGCGCCGATGCACCTGCACGGCTGGCAGCGCCTGCCGCTGAACGACCACCCGCACCTGCGCCGCTGGATGTTCGACGACGTCGAGCGGCTGCCCAGCTGGGACAAGACCTGGGTCGGCGAAGGCTTCAAGCTGCGCGAGGCCGCCTGACCGGGAGCCGCTCGCGATGAAGACCCCGTCGTCCGTCCGCGCGACCCTGAACTACACGGTCGACAACGGCCTGCCGCCGGACTACTACTTCTACGAGCCCGGGCCCGGCGTCACGCTCAACCCGCCGGGCACCGACCTGCGCGAAGTCGACATCCACGACGGCTGGCCGGGGATCGGCGGCTTCTCGGCCGACCGCGAGGGCTTCGAGCTGCACGAGTTCGATTCGCGCTTCGACCAGTTCGGCGACGACGCGTCGATCGAGTCCGCGTTCTACCCGCAGGTGATCGACTTCGTGCGGCGCCACACCGGCGCGAAGCGCGTGATCGTGTTCGACCACACCGTGCGCAAGCGCATGCCCGCCGACCTGAAGGTACAGACCTCGGTGCAGCGCCCGGCCGTGCTGCTGGTGCACAGCGACTACACGGTCAGGAGCGGCCCGCAGCGCGTGCGCGACATCGTGCCCGACGAGGCCGAGGCGCTGCTGCGGCGGCGCGTGGCGTTCTACAACGTGTGGAAGCCGCTGTACCGCCGCGTCGAGGAGCTCCCGCTGGCGATGTGCGACGCCACGACGCACGACCCCGACGACATGCTGCGCATGGAACTGAAGTACCGCGAGCGCACCGGCGAGATCTACGTGATGCGCTACTCGCCGCGCCACCGCTGGACCTACTTCCCGCGGATGGAGGCGTCGCACGCGCTGCTGCTGAAGACCTACGACTCCGAGACCGACGGCCGCGCGCGCTTCATGGGTCATACCGCGTTCGAGGACCCGACCTCGCCCGCCGACGCGCCGAAGCGCGAGAGCATCGAGGTGCGGACGATGGCGTTCTTCTGAACGGCGCGGGCCGGTGCGGCACTACGGGGCCGGCGCCGCGTCGGACTCGCGACGCGTCAGCGCCATCAGTTCCGCGCCGTACCACGCGGGGCTCAGGCCGAGCGCCGGGTCGTCGACGGGGTCGTGCCCGGCCGGCTGCGGGCGCGCGGCGTGCACGCC
>CAZFET010000328.1:793-3940 GCA_964517545.1 uncultured Burkholderiaceae bacterium | reverse complement strand
TCATGCGGCAGGCCGGTCACAAGGCGCCGGCGCTGGCCGGTGCGGGTGCCGGCGTGAATGCGACGGCCACCGCGCAGGCCGACGTGCTGATCGACGCGCCATTGACGGGCGACATCGCCGGGGTGCTGTACTTCGCGCTCGGCAGCGCCGAGCTGCCGGCCGACGCGCCGGCCGTCACGTCGGCGGCCACCAAGGCACTGTCCGCGGCGCCGGCCGGCGCGAAGCTCGTGCTCTCGGGCTTCCACGACGCCAGCGGCGACGCCGCGAAGAACGCCGAGCTCGCGAAGAACCGCGCCAAGGCCGTGCGCGCCGCACTCGTGGCCGGCGGCACCGACGCGTCGCGCGTGGCGCTGCGCAAGCCCGAAGTCACCACCGGCGATGGCACCGCGCAGGAAGCGCGGCGCGTGGAGATCCGGCTGGTGAAGTGAGGCGCAGGCGCGCCGGCACCGGCGCGTGGCGTCACGCCGAGGTGAGCGTGGCCGGCACCACGGCCGCGAGCGGCACCGCCTCCATCCGGTCGGCGATCGGGTAGCGGCGCGTGCCGGGATACACGACGTACAGGGCATCGAGCCCGAGGTCGTGCATCGCGATGCGCATCGACGGCGTCACCTGCGGCGCATCGGCGCGCTTGAACTCCACGCCGACGCGCCGCCCGTCCTTGAACATCAGCAGGTCGAGCTCGGCGCCTCCGTGCGTGGCCCAGCAGTACGCCTCGTCGGGCGCCGCGATGCGCAGCACCTGCTCGAGCGCGTAGCCTTCCCAGCTCGCGCCGGACTTGGGGTGCGTCTGCAGGTCGGCCGGCGTGCCGATGCCCAGCAGCTCGTGGAGCAGCCCGGAGTCGCGCACGTAGACCTTGGGCGCCTTGACCTGACGCTTGCCGACGTTCTCGAACCAGGGCTGCAGCTGCCGAACCATGTACAGCTGCGTCAACCAATCGAGGTAACGGCGCACGGTGCTCTCGTTCACGCCGAGCGAGCGCGCCGGATCGGCGGCATTCCACTGCTGGCCGTGGTAGTGCGCCAGCATGGCCCAGAAGCGATGCAGCGCCGGTGCCATGGCGTTGATGCCGAGCATCGGCAGGTCGCGCTCGACGACCGTGCGCACGTAGTCGCGGCGCCACTGGCGGCTGTCGGCGTCGGTGGCCGCCGTGAACGACGGCGGGTGGCCGCCGCGCCACCACAGCGCCGCCTGACGGTCGACACCCACCTCGTCGAGCGTGAGGCCGCCGATCTCGATGATCTCGATCCGCCCGGCCAGCGACTCGCTGGTCTGCCGCAGCAGCACCGGCGAGGCGCTCCCGAGCAGGAGGAAGCGCGCCGGGTCGCCCTCGCGGTCGATCAGCACGCGCAGCACCTTGAACAGTTCGGGCGCACGCTGCACTTCGTCGATCACCACCAGCCCGCGCAGGTCGCGCAGCAGGGTCATCGGCGCGGTGAACTGCGCCTCGACCTCCGGGTCCTCGAGGTCGAAGTAGCGGCCCGAGCCGGGCGCGAGGAACTGCCGCGCCAGGGTGGTCTTGCCCACCTGCCGGGGCCCCAGGAGCACGACGGCGCGGCTGCGTGCCAGCGCCGCGCGCAGGCGCGCGAGCAAGAGGGGACGGTCGATCAGCGGGCGGTCGATCGGCATCGGCGCATCGTACCTTGAAAATCCCGCATCTGATGCGGGATTTTCAAGGTGTCAGACCCGGTACCCGTGGCCCATCCGGACCACCCGCCCCGCCGCCGGGCACGCCGGCCGCCGCGCTATGCTGCCCTCCCCCCATGGCCGCGCTGCACATCACCGACATCGAATCCGCCATCAACTGGTGGCGCGATCGCCGGCCCTCGCCCGACGGCGTGACGGCGTGCGCCGAGGTGCGCGCGCTGGCCGAGGTGTACGCGCTGATGGTCTATCGCCGCGAGTCCGGCTGCGACGAGGCCTCGATGCCGGCTGCGGCACGCGAGGCCTGGCTCGCGTGGTACGCCACCACGCCCGACGCGCCGTGCATCGCCATCTGCTCCACCGCGCAGGGCGACGCGGTGTGCAAGGGCTGCGGCCGCACCGAAGACGAGGTGCAGCACTGGCCCGTGCTCACGCCGGCCGAGAAGCGCGCGGTGTGGCGTCGCATCACCATGGAAGGCACCGCGTGGCGCTTCAACCGCTATGCCGAACGCGCGCGCGCGGCCAGCGGCGCCGATCATCCCGACCCGGCCTCGCTCGAGACCGCGCGGCGCAGCGCAGCGTGAGCCCGCCGTGAGCGCATCGCCGCCGCTCGACGGCGCAGCGGCCGCCGGCACGGCGCCGCGCGGCCACCTCGCCAGCGCGCGTCGCATCTTCCCGCTCGCGTGGCCGGTGTTCGTGGGCCAGGTGTCGGTGCTCGCCTTCAGCACGGTCGACACGGTGCTGGTGGCGCGCCACTCGGCGCTCGACCTCGCCGCGCTGGCGGTGGGCGGCGCGGCTTACATCACGGTTTTCATCGGCCTCATGGGCGTGGTGCTCGCGGTCGGTCCCACCGTCGGCCAGCTCTTCGGTGCGAAGCGCCTGCCCGAGGCCGGCCACGAGCTGCACCAGGCGGTGTGGCTCGCGCTCGCGCTGTCGGTGCTCGGCGGCCTGCTGCTCGCGTTTCCGGCGCCGTTCCTCGCGCTCGCGCAGACCGAGCCCGAGGTGGAGTCGCGCGTGCGCGGCTACCTGCTCGCGCTGGCCTTCGCGCTGCCGGCCTCGTTGCTGTTCACCGCCTACCGCGGCTTCAACACCGCGGTGTCGCGGCCGAAGGCGGTGATGACCTTGCAGCTCGGCGGGCTGGCGCTGAAGTTGCCGCTGTCGGCCGCGCTGGTGTACGGCATGCCGTCGATCGGGCTGCCATCGCTCGGCGTGGTGGGCTGCGGCATCGCCACCCTCGTGGCGATGTGGGCGCAGTGGCTGATCGCCGTGGCCGTGCTGCGTCGCGACCCGTTCTACGCACCCTTCGAGCTGCGCGCGCACGGCCGCCTCGCGCCGCCGCACCGGCCGTCGCTGTTGGCGCTGCTGCGCAGCCACAGGGTGGTTGCCGGAAATGCTTGCTGGAGCTTGGCGAAAAGCGCGTCGTACAGCTCCGGGTTCACCCGAGCCGTGGTCATCGCGGCCCGAAGCTGCTCGAGGTAGCTGGAGCGGCCGGTCTCGTGCACCTCC
>CAZFET010000328.1:0-783 GCA_964517545.1 uncultured Burkholderiaceae bacterium | reverse complement strand
ACCCTTCGAGCTGCGCGCGCACGGCCGCCTCGCGCCGCGGCACCGGCCGTCGCTGGTGGCGCTGCTGCGTCTGGGCGTGCCGATGGGGCTGGCCATCCTGATCGAGGTGACCGGCTTCACCTTCATGGCCTTCTTCATCTCGCGGCTCGGCGCCACGCCGGTGGCCGGCCACCAGATCGCGGCCAACCTGGTGGCGCTGCTGTTCATGATGCCGCTCGCACTGGCCAACGCCACCAGCACGCTGGTCGCGCAGCGCGTCGGCGCCGGCGACCTGCGCGACGCGCGCCGGCTGGGCTGGCACGGCGTGCAGATCGCCGTGGCCATCGGCGCCGCGATGGGCAGCGCGGTGTTCCTGGCGCGCGAACCCATCGTGCGCGCCTACACCGACAACCCGGTGGTCGTGGCCGCGGCGCTGCCGCTGGTGGCCTGGGTGGCGCTGTTCCACACCGCCGACGCCGCGCAGGCGGTGGCCGCGTTCGTGCTGCGCGCCTATCGCATCGCGACCGTGCCGGTGGTCATCTACGCCAGCGCGATCTGGGGCGTCGGGCTGGCCGGCGGCTACGTGCTGGCGTTCGACAGCTTCGGCATCGCGCCGATCGCGCTGCAGGGCGCGCGCGGCTTCTGGATCGCCGCCACCGCCGGGCTGGTGGTGGCGGCCATCGGACTCGGCGCATTCCTCGCATGGGTGCTGCACCTGCAGCGCGTGAAGGAGCGCGCGGCCCTACCATCGCGCGCATGAACACCACCACGGCCGGCACGCCGGCCGCGACCGCCGGCGCCGAC
>CAZFET010000327.1:0-3954 GCA_964517545.1 uncultured Burkholderiaceae bacterium | reverse complement strand
GGACGAGGATGCCCTGGGTGATCGTGTTCACGCCCCAGTCGGCGGAGCGCAGCCAGGCCGTCTCCTTCTTCGCCACCGCCGCGATCTGCGCCGCCTGCGTGGTGTAGAAGCCGCCCATGGTGTCGCTCTTGCCCGCCACCACCGCCGCCGACGTGGCGGCCACGTCCATGAAGAGGAGCCGAACCTTGTTGATGTCGGCGCCGTTGCGCTTCAGGTCGCGGAACGCCGCGAACAGCCACGAGCGCATGCCGATCACCAGGGTGTAGGGCCGCTTCTGATCGGGCGGCAGCTTCTGGTCGGCCAGGTGCTGCTGCGCGAAGTCCTGCGCCACGCGCGCGAGGCGCTCGTTGAACAGCGCGGCGAGCGAGCGGCCGATCTGGCCGTGCACGAGCATCAGCATCTCGCCCTCGCCGTCGAAGCCGCCGTCGAAGTAGTCGGCCACCACGTGCCGGCGGAAGTACGTCATCACCGGGCCGTGCGGCCGCCAGCGGAAGGTCTTGGCCACCTTGAGGCGGTAGCGGTTCATCGGCCGCAGCTCGATGATGCCGAGCCGGTCGAGCTGCGCGAGGTACTTCACGCCCTCGGCCTCGGTGAAGCGGTAGGTCGCGACGACCTGGTCGAAGGTCCACTGGCTGAGGCAGCAGATCGCCATCAGCAGCAGCTTGCGGTCGGCCACCACGGCGGCCTCCTGCTCGTGCGTGAGCTCGCGCCGCAACGGCTGCGCGTCGGCGATCTTGCGCGCGAGCTCGGCGAAGTCCATCTTCAGCACGCGCAGCACCTCGTCGATGCGCGTGAGCGGCATGTCGCCCTTGGCGAACATGCGCTTGACGCTGGACTCGGCCAGCCCGAGCTTGGGCGCCAGCTCGGCGTAGGTGATGTGCGCGGCCTTCAGTTCGGCCTTCAGCGCGGCGATCAGGTCGGCAGTCGTGCTCATGCCGGGATGCTAGGACGGTATCGGATCGCGATACCGAGAAGCCCGTCACGAGAAGCGTCGTACGACGACGTTGCACCGGCCGCGCCGATCCAGAGAATGCGCGCCATGTTCAACGGCCCGGAGGGCACTCATGGAGATGCACAGAGTTCGTCGTGACACGCGCGCCTGGAGGTTGCAGGTCTGGATCTCGTTCGGCCTCGCCGTCCTGTTGTGCGCGAGCGGCCTCGCATGGCTGCCGGGCGACGACCTCGACCGCGCCTTCATGGTGATGGGCTACGTGTTCTGCCTGTCGGCCGCCTTCGCACTCGCCAAGTTCGTGCGCGACAACGAGCAGCGCCGTTCCGACACGCCGATGTGGAGCCTGGTGGTGTGGGGCGGCTTCGCGGCGGCGATGGCGCTCACCGGCTGGGGCCTGTGGCGCATGGGCGTGAGCCCGACCTGGAAGGCCTACCTGCTGGTGTGCTGGCTGTACCTGATCTCCAGCGCCTTCACGCTGGCCAAGACCTTGCGCGACGCGCACGACGCCGACCTGATCGAAGCGCGCCTCGCGCGCCGCATGGAAGAAGCGCAGTGACGCGCCGCCGAGCGAGGAGCCCCGTCATGAAGACCCTTCGTCTGTCGATGCTCTCGATCGGCGCGGCCGCCGCCATCGCCTTCGGCGGCGCGCCGCTGCCCGCGGCGGCGCACGGCCCGCATCCGTCCGATGCCAGCGCGGCGAGCGCGCTGTCGCTGATGATGCCCGTGGCAGTGTCGGTGGCCGCGCCGGTGATGCTGCTGTCGGCCGGCGCCGTGCTCACCGTCGTGGCGGTGCAGGCCTCGGCCGCCGGCACGGTGTGGGTGCTGGAGCGCGCCTCCGACGGCGCCCGCGCGTCGATCACCTTCGCGGGCCGTGCGGCCGAGGCGTCGGTGGTCGGCGCCGGCACCGCCGTCGTGGTCACCGCGCTGTCGGCGGGCTGGCTGCTCTCGGCGGCCGGCCAGGCCATCGCGTTCATCCCGAACGAGATCGGCACGGCGCTGCTTCACAACGAGCGCCTGACGCGCTGACACTGCAGCCATGAAGCCCTTGCTGCAAGCGGCGGCGCTGGCCGCCGCGCTGACGGCACTCGTCCCGGCGCATGCGGGCCGCTCGTGCGAGACGCGGCCGGTCGCGGCCGAGTCGCTCGAACGCGGGCTGGGCCTGGCCGAGCGCACCGCGAAGGCGCTCGACGCGAGCGGCGCCAAGGTGGTGGTGCTCGCGCGCGCCGGCCAGGACCTGTCGCGCTACGGCCTCGCGTGGTCGCACCTCGGGCTCGCGTACCGCGAGCCCGCGAGCGGCCGCTGGCGCGTGGTGCACAAGCTCAACCACTGCGGCACGGCGCTGGCCGACGTGTACCGGCAGGGGCTCGGCGAGTTCTTCCTCGACGACCCGTGGCGCTACGAGGCGGCGTACGTCGTGCTGAAGCCCGAGCTGCAGCAGCGCGTGCTCGACGCGCTGGTCGACGACCGGCGCGCGACGCGGCTGCACACGCCGGCCTACAGCATGGTGGCCTACGCCTGGGCGCAGCGCTACCAGCAGAGCAACCAGTGGGCGATCGAGACCCTGGCGTCGGCCGTGGAACCCGCCGCGACCGACCGCGGCCGCGCGCAGGCCTGGCTGCAGCTGCGCGACTACCGGCCGACGACCTTGCGCGTCAACACCTTCGAGCGGCTCGGCGCGCGCATCACGGCCGCCCACATCGCGTTCGACGACCATCCCAACGAGAAGCGCTTCGCCGGGCGCATCGAGAGCGTGACGGTCGACTCGGTGTTCGACTGGCTGCAGCGCAGCGGCCTCGGCGAATCGCCGCGGGTGGTGCGCTGATGCGGCGCCGTCACGTGCTCGGCTGCTGCGCGGGGCTCGCCGCCGGCCTGTTCACCTCGCTGCCCGCGCGCGCGCAGGGCTACGCGTTCGGCGAGGGTTTCGCCAATCCCTGCCGCGGCGCCCTGCCCGCAGACCTGGCCGCGCACGAGCTGGTGCAGCGCGCCTTCGAGGGCCCGGCGCCCGCCGCGCTGTGGGACACGCACGCGCACCTGCTCGGCACCGGCGACTCCGGCTCCGGCTGCACGGTCCATCCGTCGCTCGACCAGTGGTGGCGGCCGGTCGAGTACGTGCGCAAGCGCGCCATCCTCAACGCCGCGTGCGTGCCGGGCGACGCGCCGTCGATCGACCGCGCCTACGTGCAGCGCCTGCTCGACATGGCCGCCGATTTCCCGGCCGGCGCGGCATGGATGCTGTTCGCCTTCGACCGCGCCCACGACGACGACGGCCGGCCGCGCGAGGACTGGACCACCTTCCACGTGCCCGACGCGTACGCCGCCGCCGTCGCGCGCACGCACGCGCAGCGCTTTCGCTGGGTGGCCTCGGTCCATCCGTACCGCGACGATGCGCTGGCCGCGCTCGACGCGGCGCTGGCGGCCGGCGCGCTGGCGGTGAAGTGGCTGCCCAGCGCGATGAACATCGACCCGCGCGACCCGCGCTGCGTGCCGTTCTACGAGCGCCTGCGCGCGCGTGGCGTGCCACTGGTCGTGCACTTCGGCGAGGAGAAGGCCGTGCCCGGCGCGCATCGCGAGGCCTTCGGCAATCCGCTGCTCGCGCGCGTGCCGCTGTCGCACGGCGTGCGCGTGATCGCGGCGCATGCCGGCTCGCTCGGCTTCGCGCTCGACACCGACCGGCCGTCCGCGCCGCGCGTGCCGTCGTTCGAGCTGTTCGCGCGCGTGATGGACGAGCCGGCGTGGCGCGGCCTGCTGCTGGCCGACATCTCCGCGCTCTTCCAGGCCAACCGCACGGCCGACGTCTGGCGCACGGTGCTGCGCCGCGCCGACTGGCACGAGCGCCTGATGCATGGCTCGGACCATCCGCTGCCCGGCGTGATGCCGCTGTACGCGCCGGCGCGGCTGGCGGCCGAAGGGCTGCCCGCCGCGCGCGCCGTGGCGCCGCCGCCCCGCCCGCGCGCCCACAACCCGCTGCTGTCCGACTCCGCCCACAAGCGCCCCTCGCGTGA
>CAZFET010000326.1:1894-3956 GCA_964517545.1 uncultured Burkholderiaceae bacterium | reverse complement strand
GTCATGCGGCCGAGCAGCGGCTCCGGCGTCACCGCCTGGCGCAGCGACAGGAAGTTGACGAACACGAGCACCGCGCCGGCGCTGAACATCAGCAGCATCAGCGCGAAGGCGGCCACGCCCCAGCGGTCGGCCGGCGCCAGCGCAAGCATCGCCCAGCCGGCGCCGCACACCGCGAAGCCGAGCACCAGGCACGGCCCCGGCCCGACGCGCGCGCTGATGCGGCGGGCGACCAGGCTCGCGATCACCGTGCCGAAACCCAGCCCGACGTAGCTCAGGCCGACCGCCTGCTCGCTGAGCCCGAGCACGCGCGTGGCGAACAGGATCTGCACGACGATCGCCGCGTGGTGGCACATCTGCCACGTGCCCACGGCCAACGCCAGCGCGACGAGCAGCCGGTGCCCGGCCACGAAGCGCACGCCGGCTGCGAGGTCGCGCCAGAAGTGCCGGTCGGCACTCGGCGTGCGCATCTCGCGCACGCGGATGCCGCGCAGGATGGCGGCCGACACGAGCAGCAGCACGGCGTCGACCAGCAGCGCGAGCGGCGCGCCCACGAGCTTGATGAGCACGCCGGCCAGCCCCGGCCCGGCGACCTCGGCGCCCGAGGTGGCGAGCGCGTTCTTGGCGTGCGCCTCGACCAGCCGGTCGCGCGTGACCACCTGCATCAGCACGATCTGCGCCGCGCTGCCGGCCGTGGTGTAGACGGTGCCGATCGCGAAGCCCACGACGTACAGCCACGGCATCGTCAGCCAGCCGAGCCACCAGGCGAGCGGCACGCTGGCCACGATGAAGGCGAGCAAGGTCTCGCCGGCCACGTACACCGGCAGCTTGCGCACGCGGTCGAGCCACACGCCGCTGGGCAGCGAGAACAGCACGAACGGCGCGATCTCCATCGCGGTGAGCAGGCCCATCTGCGTGGGACTCGCGTGCAGCAGCACGGCCGCGGTGAGCGGCAGCGCGAGCATGGTGACCTGCCCGCCGAAGGAGCTGATGAGGATCGAGCTCCACAGGCGGCGGTAGGTGGCGTCGCGCAGCAGGTCGCCATCGGGCAGGCGTGCCCACTGGCGCAGTCGTCGAAGGCCGTCGGTCCAGCGTGTCATCGTCGTTTCCGTCGGCCCGGTCGGGCCGCTGGTCGCGGGGGCGGCGGAGCGCGACGATCGTCCCGTCCCGCCGAGGTCTCGGCGGAACTTCGGATCACGAAGCGACCGAGAGTGAAAGGCTCAGGCGGCGAACGTCAGGTTCGCCGCGGCGCGGCACGTCGGGTCGACGCGCGGCGGCTCGACCGACGGGCCGGCGAGCTGCAGGCCGACCGACGCCGCCAGGCCGAGCGCGACCGACGACGCACGCAGCGCCGTGCGGGCGCGGGCATGTCGGTCCTGGTCGAGCAAGGTGGTCATGGGCGGTCGGGCACGGCGGGAATGGCGCCGATTCTGGCAGCGCGCAGCGCGCCGTTCAATGGCCCGACGGGCTACGAGCGGTAGTCGGCGTTGATGCTGACGTAATCGTGCGACAGGTCGCAGGTCCAGACCTTGGCCTGCGCGGGCCCGCGGTGCAGGTCGACGCGCACCGTGATCTCGGCCTGCTTCATCACGCGCGCGCCGTCGTCCTCGCGGTACTCGGGATGGCGCGCGCCGTGCGTGGCGACGTGCACGTCGTCGAGAAACAGGTCGATCAGGCCCTGGTCGAGGTCGGCGATGCCGGCGTAGCCCACCGCCGCGAGGATGCGCCCGAGGTTGGGGTCGCACGCGAAGAAGGCCGTCTTGACCAGCGGCGAGTGCGCGATGGCGTAGGCCACCTGGCGGCACTCTTCCTTCGTGCGACCGCCGCCGACCTGCACGGTGATGAACTTGGTGGCGCCCTCGCCGTCGCGCACGATCGCCTGCGCCAGTTGCGTGGCCACCGCGAACACCGCCTCGCGCAAGGTGGTGCCGTCGGCCGAGTCGAGCGAGGCTATCGGCGCGTGGCCGGCGCGCTGCGTGGCGACCAGCACGAACGCGTCGTTGGTGGACGTGTCGCCGTCGATCGTGATGGGGTTGAACGAGCGGTCGGCCGCCTCGCGCACCAG
>CAZFET010000326.1:0-1884 GCA_964517545.1 uncultured Burkholderiaceae bacterium | reverse complement strand
CTTGGGCTGCGCCGGGTTGATGGGGGCGTCGGTGGCGACGACGCCGCGCAGCGCCGTCATGCTCGGGCGGAGCATCCCCGCGCCCTCGGCGATGCCGGTGACGGTGACGCGCCGCCCGCCGATCGTGACCTGGCGCGACACGGCCTTGGGCACGGTGTCGGTGGTCATGATGGCCGCGGCCGCGTCGGCCCATGCGTCGGCGCGCAGGTCGGCGATGGCCGCCGGCAAGGCCGCCTCGATGCGCTCGCTGGGCAGGGTCTCCATGATCACGCCGGTGGAAAACGGCAGCACCTGCTCGGGCGCCACGCCGAGCCGGCGCGCCAGCACCGAGCACACCGACTTCGCGCGCAGCAAGCCGTCCTCGCCGGTGCCGGCGTTGGCGTTGCCCGTGTTGACGACCAGCGCGCGGATGGCCGCGCCGCGCTCGAGGCGCTCGCGGCACACCTGCACCGGCGCCGCGCAGAAGCGGTTCTTCGTGAACGCGCCGGCCACGGCCGCGCCCTCGTCGAGCGCGAACACCGCCAGGTCGCGGCGACCGGCCTTGCGTACGCCGGCCATCGCGATGCCGATGCGCACGCCCGGCACGGCGTGCAGGTCGGCCGGATTGGGGGGGGCGAGATTCACGGGCATGTCGGCACCTCCGGTGCGCACGGCAGGGTCAGGCGAGCTTGCCGTGGCAGTGCTTGTACTTCTTTCCGCTGCCGCAAGGGCAGGGATCGTTGCGGCCGACCTTCGGCAGCTTCGCCGCCGCGGTGGCCGGGTCGGCCTCCTGGGAGACCGAGCCGTCCTCGTTCGGGTGCGTGTAGGTGACGTTGGCGATGTGCTCGGCCTTGTCCTCGATGGCTTCGGCCGCCTGGGCCACTTCTTCCTGCGACTGGATGCGCACCGTCATCAGGATGCGCGTGACCTCGAACTTCACCGTGTCGAGCATCTGGCTGAACAGCTCGAAGGCCTCGCGCTTGTACTCCTGCTTCGGGTTCTTCTGCGCGTAGCCGCGCAGGTGGATGCCCTGGCGCAGGTAGTCCAGCGCCGCCAGGTGCTCGCGCCAGTGCTGGTCGATCGACTGCAGCAGGATCATGCGCATGAACGGCGTGAACTGCTCGACCCCGACCTGGTCGAGCTTGGCCTGGAACGCCGCGTCGGCGGCCGCGAGCACGCGCTCGACGATGTCCTCGTCGGCCATCGCCTCGGCCTTCTCGACCTCGGCCTTCAGCGGCAGGTCGAGCTGCCACTCCTCGCGCAAGGTCTTCTCCAGGCCGTCGAGGTCCCACTGCTCCTCGACGCTCTCGGCCGGCACGTAGGTGCGCACCACGTCGGTCATGGTGCCGGCGCGCAGCTCGGCGATCTGCGCCACCAGGGTCTCGGCCTCGAGGATGTCGTTGCGCTGCTGGTAGATGACCTTGCGCTGGTCGTTGGCGACGTCGTCGTACTCGAGCAGCTGCTTGCGGATGTCGAAGTTGCGCGCCTCGACCTTGCGCTGCGCGCTCTCGATGCTGCGCGTGACGATGCCGGCCTCGATCGCCTCGCCCTCGGGCATCTTCAGCCGCTCCATGATCGCGCGCACGCGGTCGCCGGCGAAGATGCGCATCAGCGGGTCTTCGAGCGACAGGTAAAAGCGCGACGAGCCCGGATCGCCCTGGCGGCCCGAACGGCCGCGCAGCTGGTTGTCGATGCGGCGGCTCTCGTGCCGCTCGGTGGCGATGATGCGCAGGCCGCCCTCGGCCTTGACCTTCTCGTGCAGGCCCTGCCACTCCTCGCGCAGCTGGCGGATGCGGCGCTCCTTCTCGTCGGGCGCGAGCGACTCGTCGGCCTCGACGAACTGCACCTGCTTCTCGACGTTGCCGCCGAGCACGATGTCGGTGCCGCGGCCGGCCATGTTGGTGG
>CAZFET010000325.1:0-3970 GCA_964517545.1 uncultured Burkholderiaceae bacterium | reverse complement strand
ACCTCACGCCGTACTACGGCTTCGACGACGACGCGGTCCACTTCCACCGCGCGTGCCGCGACGCGCTCGCGCCGTTCGGCGACGCGCTGTACCCGCGCTTCAAGCGCTGGTGCGACGAGTACTTCTTCCTGAAGCACCGCGGCGAGCCGCGCGGCATCGGCGGCATCTTCTTCGACGACTTCGCCGAGCTCGGCATCGCGCGCAGCTTCGAGATGACGCGCGCGGTGGGCGAGGCCTTCCTCGGTGCGTACCTGCCCATCGTGCGCCGTCGTCGCGACACGCCGTACGGCGAGCGCGAGCGCGACTTCCAGGCGTGGCGGCGCGGGCGCTACGTCGAGTTCAACCTCGTGTGGGACCGCGGCACCTTGTTCGGCCTGCAGTCGGGCGGGCGCACCGAGTCCATCCTGATGTCGATGCCGCCCGTGGTGAAGTGGCGCTACGACTGGCATCCCGCGCCGGGCTCGCCCGAGGCGCGGCTCGCCGAGCGCTACCTGCAGCCGCGCGACTGGGCCGACGGCCCCGGCACCGGGGCCGCATGATCCCCTGCAAGGAAGTCTCGTGAGCACAACGCCCAGGCGTGAGCGCATCGGTCTGCTCGGCGGCACGTTCGATCCCGTGCACAACGGGCATCTCGCGCTCGCGCGCTCGGCGCTCAACCACCTGAGGCTCGACGAGCTGCTGTGGATCCCGGCCGGCGCGCCGTGGCAGAAGGCCGGCCGCGAGCTCGCGCCGGCCCACCACCGCGCGGCGATGGTGCGGCTCGCGATCCTGGGCGAGAAGCGCTTCCGCATCGACGAGTCGGAGCTGCAGCGCTAAGGCCCGAGCTACACGATCGACACCGTCGATGCGCTGCAGGCCGCGCGGCCGAACGCCGACTTCGTGCTCGTGCTCGGACAGGACCAGTACGCGCGCTTCGACACATGGCACGAGTGGCGCGCGCTGCTGTCGCGGGTGTCCATCGCCGTGGCCGCGCGCGACGGGCTGCTCGGCAAGGCCAGCCCGGCCGTGCTGTCGGTGTGGCATCGACTCGAGGTGCTGCCGATGCCGGAGATGGCCGTGTCGTCGACGGCCGTGCGCGCGCGCCTGGCGAACGGCGAGGACATCCGCGCGTTGGTGCCGGCGCCGGTCGCGCGTTATATTGAACTTCACCACCTGTACCGGGGGACGCCCGCCGCCTGATGGACATCCGCAAACTGCAGCGCGCCATCGTCGATGGCCTCGAGGACGTGAAGGCCCAGAACATCCAGGTCTTCAACACCGAGCACCTCTCGCCGCTCTTCGAGCGCGTGATCATCGCCTCGGGCACCAGCAACCGCCAGACGCGCGCGCTCGCCTCGAGCGTGCGCGAGACCGTCAAGGCGCGCGGCATGCCGGTGATGAGCATGGAAGGCGAGGACAACGGCGAGTGGATCGTCGTCGACTGCGGCGCCGCGGTGGCGCACATCATGCAGCCGGCCATCCGCGACTACTACCACCTCGAGGAGATCTGGGGTGGCAAGCCGGTGCACATGAAGATCGACGGCGCGCCGGCCGTCGTGCCGGGCAAGGCGCCCGCGCCGAAGGACGCCGCCGCCCGCGCCACGGCGAGCAAGGCGCCCGCGAGGAGCGCTTCCGCGAAGACCGCCGTCGCGAAGAAGGCGCCCGTGAAGAAGGCCGCGGCGAGGTCGAGCGCGAAGCCGACCGCGAAGCCGACCGCCAGGCCGAAGACGCCGGCCGCGAGCAGGAAGCCCGTCGGGACGGGCGCGGCGCGCAAGGGCAGCGCGGCCAAGGCCGCCGCCAAGACGCGCGGCCGCCGCTGAAGCGCCCGGCCGCATGCGCGTCGGCATCGTCGCCATCGGACAGCGACTGCCCGACTGGGCCCGCAGCGCGGTCGACGACTACGCGAAGCGCCTGCCCGCCGAGTGGCGCTTCGACATCAAGGCGCTGAAGGCCGAGCCGCGCGACGGCAAGTCCGCCGCCGCGCTGAGGGCCGCCGAGGCGCAGCGCCTCGACGCCGCGCTGCCGGCCGGCGTGCGGCGCGTGGTGCTCGACGAGCGCGGCGAGCGGGTCGACACCGCGCAGCTCGCGCAGCGCCTGCGCGTGTGGCAGCGCGACGGCCGCGACGTGGCGCTGGTGATCGGCGGTCCCGACGGACTCGACCCCGCCTTCAAGGCGCGCGCCGACGAGCGGCTGCGCCTGTCGGACCTGACCTTGCCGCATGCACTGGCGCGCGTGCTGCTCGTCGAGGCGCTGTACCGCGCGTGGTCGCTCGACGCCGGCCACCCGTACCACCGCGAGTGAGCTCGTGCGCACGGCCCTGCACGACTTCGTCTACCTCGCATCGCAGAGCCCGCGGCGGCGCCAGCTGCTCGCGCAGATCGGCGTGCGCCACGAGCTGCTGCTGCCCGGCGACGGCGAGGACGCCGAGGCGCTCGAGGCCGTGCGCGCCGGCGAGGACCCGCAGGCCTACGCCGAACGCGTGACGCGCGCCAAGCTGGCCGCGGCGCGCCGGCGCCTGCTCGCGCGTGCGCTGCCCGCCGCGCCCATCCTCGCGGCCGACACGACGGTGGCGATCGGGCGCCGCATCCTCGGCAAGCCCGCCGATGCCGACGACGCGCGCGCGATGCTCGCCGCGCTGGCCGGCCGCACGCACCGCGTGATCACGGCGGTGGCGGTGTGGAGCGGCACGCGCACCCTGGCCGCGACCAGCGTCTCGCGCGTGCGCTTCGCGCCGCTCGGGCGGGCGCGCATCGACGCCTACGTGGCCGGCGGCGAGCCGTTCGGCAAGGCCGGCGCCTACGCGATCCAGAGCGCCGCGGCGGCCTGGATCTCGCATATCGAGGGCAGTCACTCCGGTATCATGGGCTTGCCTCTGTACGAGACGGCCGAACTACTCGAACGAGCGCGCGTCCGCTTCTAGCGCGCGACCACGACGCCGCGCATGCACGAGATCCTGATCAACTGGTCGCCGCAGGAAACGCGCGTGGCCGTCGTCGAGAACGGCGCCGTCCAGGAGCTGCACCTGGAACGCACGCTCGAGCGCGGGCTCGTCGGCAACATCTACCTCGGCAAGGTGGCCCGCGTGCTGCCGGGCATGCAGAGCGCCTTCGTCGACATCGGCCTGGAGCGCGCGGCCTTCCTGCACGTGGCCGACCTGCACGGCCGCTTCCACGAAGCCAACGGCAACGGCGCGCCGCCGCTGCCCATCGAGCGACAGGTGTTCGAGGGCCAGACCCTGACCGTGCAGGTCATCAAGGACCCGATCGGCACCAAGGGCGCGCGGCTGTCGACGCAGGTGTCGATCGCCGGCCGCCTGCTCGTGTACCTGCCGCAGGACGACCACATCGGCATCTCGCAGAAGATCGGGTCGCCCGAGGCGCGCGAGGCGCTGCGCACGCGCGTGCAGCGGCTGGTGGGCACGCCGGCCGACGGCGGGGGCGGCGGCTTCATCCTGCGCACCAATGCCGAGGACGCGTCCGACGCGGAGCTGGCCGACGACGTCGCCTACCTGCGCAAGACCTGGGCCGCGGTGCGCGAGCGCGCGCAGCGTTCTCCGGCCGGCACCCTGCTGCACCAGGACCTCAACCTCGCCGAGCGCGTGCTGCGCGACCTGGCCAGCGACCAGACGCAGGCCATCCGCATCGACTCGCGCATGCAGTACGAGGCGCTCAGGGCGTTCGGCGAGACCTACACGCCGCGCGCCGCGAAGAAGCTCGAGCACTACCAGGGCGAGCGGCCGATCTTCGACCTCTTCGGCATCGACGAGGAGATCGCGCGCGCGCTCGGCTCGCGCGTCGACCTGAAGTCCGGCGGCTACCTCATCATCGACCAGACCGAGGCGCTGACCACCATCGACGTCAACACCGGCGGCTTCGTCGGCGCGCGCAACTTCGACGACACCATCTTCAAGACCAACCTCGAGGCCGCCGGCGCCATCGCGCGGCAGCTGCGCCTGCGCAACCTCGGCGGCATCATCATCGTCGACTTCATC
>CAZFET010000324.1:415-4009 GCA_964517545.1 uncultured Burkholderiaceae bacterium | reverse complement strand
GCGAGCTGGCGGCCCCCATCGTCATCGGCCGCGATCACCTCGACACCGGCTCCGTCGCCTCGCCCAACCGCGAGACCGAGGCGATGCTCGACGGCTCCGACGCGGTGAGCGACTGGCCGCTGCTCAACGCGCTGCTCAACACCGCAGGCGGCGCGACCTGGGTCTCGCTGCACCACGGCGGCGGCGTGGGCATGGGCTACTCGCAGCACGCGGGCGTGGTGATCGTGTGCGACGGCACCGACGCGGCGGCGACGCGCATCGAGCGCGTGCTCTGGAACGATCCGGGCACCGGCGTCATGCGGCACGCGGACGCGGGGTACGACGAGGCGATCGCGTGTGCGCGAGAGCAGGGGCTCAGGTTGCCGATGGTGCTCGGGTGATGGGTGTCGTCGCTCGCCTTCGGCGCGGGGTTCTGGGTAGCGCCTTGCAGGCGGCGGTGCACGTTCGCTGCGGCGCGCCGGTCTCGCCCGGCCGGCGAGTTCCTTTCTTTTGTTGGCTCAAAAGAAAGGAACCAAAGAAGAGAGCCTGCAACATCCGATCTCGTACTGCCATGCCGGCGGGGCCCGCTTCTCCGCCCGTCGGGTGCGCGGTGCCGGAGGCGGCCGGTCACCGACCTGGCATGTCGAGCGCATGTGGGGCTGCTGGCCTGCGGGCCGTTGCGCTTGGACGCCCGGCGCAAAGAGCCGCCTTGGCCGTCACCGGCCGCGCCCCGGTGCAAGTGGTGCGGCGGTGGAGAAGCGGCCCCCGTGGGCAGGCCACGGACAGGTCGGATGTTGGAGGCTCTTTCTTTTGGTTCCTTTTCTTTGAGCCAGCAAAGAAAAGGAACTCGCCGGCCGGGCGAGACCGGCGCGCCCTCACGCAGTGAGCAGACATGTCCAACTCGCTAGAGATCAAGCCAGGTCACCTGACCTTGGACGACTTGCAGTCGATCCACGCGGGCACGCACACGCTGGCGATTCCCGCCGCGGCGCGCGACGCCATCCGCGCCAGCGCACAAACGGTGCAACGCGCCGCCGCCGGCGACACGCCGGTGTACGGCGTCAACACCGGCTTCGGCAAGCTCGCCAACCAGCGCATCAGCCGCGAGCAGCTCGACACCTTGCAGCGCCACCTCATCCGCTCGCACGCGGTAGGCGTCGGCGAGCCGCTGCCGCCGGCCGTGGTGCGCGTGATGCTCGCGCTCAAGGCGGCGAGCCTCGCGCGCGGGCACTCGGGCGTGCGCGAGCAGGTGATCGACACCTTGATCGCGGTGCACGACGCCGGGCTCGTGCCGTACGTGCCGTCGCAAGGATCGGTGGGCGCCTCGGGCGACCTCGCGCCGCTCGCGCACATGACCCTCGCGCTGATGGGCGAGGGCGAATTCCTGGTCGACGGACAGCGCCGCCCGGCGCTGCCGCTGCTGCGCGAGGCGGGCATCGCGCCGCTGACGCTCGAGGCCAAGGAAGGGCTCGCGCTCATCAACGGCACGCAGACCTCGACGGCGCTCGCGCTGCACGCGCTGCTCAGCTTCGAGCCGGTGCTGGAGTCGGCACTGGTCGTGGGCGCGCTCACGGTCGACGCCGCGCGCGGCAGTGACGGGCCGTTCGATCCGCGCATCCACGCGCTGCGCGGCCAGCCGGGGCAGATCGACGTGGCGCAGTACTACCGCGCGCTGCTGGCGGGCTCGGAGATCCGCCGCTCGCACCTCGAGGGCGACGACCGCGTGCAGGACCCGTACTCGCTGCGTTGCCAGCCGCAGGTGGTGGGCGCCTGCCTCGACCAGCTCCGCCACGCCGCGCTGGTGCTGCTGCGCGAGGCCAACGCGGTGACCGACAACCCGCTGGTCTTCGCCGACGGCGCCGCCGCCGGGGGCGAACTCGTCAGCGGCGGCAACTTCCACGCCGAGCCGGTGGCTCTGGCCTGCGACGCGATGGCCGTGGCGATCGCCGAGGTCGGCGCGATCGCCGAGCGGCGCATCGCGATGCTCATCGACGCGGGGGTGTCGCGGCTGCCGCCGTTCCTCACCGCCGACGCGGGGCTCAACTCGGGCTTCATGATCGCGCACGTCACCGCGGCGGCGCTGGCCAGCGAGAACAAGTCGCTCGCGCATCCGGCCAGCGTCGACTCGCTGCCGACCTCGGCCAACCAGGAAGACCACGTGTCGATGGCCACCTTCGCGGCGCGCCGGCTGCAGCCGATGATCGCCAACACCGCGCGCATCCTCGGCATCGAGCTGCTGGCCGCGGCGCAGGGCATCGAGTTCCTGCGCCCGCTGCGCAGCTCGGCGGCGCTGGAGCAGGCACACGCGCTGGTGCGCGCGCGCTGCCCCGCGATGCACCACGACCGCTACCTCGCGCCCGACATCGAGGCGGCCACGGCGCTGGTCACCGACGGTGCGCTGTCGCGCGTGTTCCGCACGCTCCCGGGCTTGCCCGCGTTGTGGACGCCGGCCTGAGGCGGCACGATCCCCGCTCCCGTCATTGCGAACACCTCACACACGGAGACCCACCATGAAGCTCGCCCGCCACGCTCTCGCCGCCGCCGCCGCGGCGCTCGCCGCCGCCGCCGCGCACGCGCAGGACACCAAGGTCACCGTCGCGATCTCCGGCTGGACCGGCTTCGCGCCGCTCACCCTGGCCAAGGAGGCGGGGTTGTTCAAGAAGCACGGCCTCGACGTCACGATCAAGAAGATCCCGCAGAAGGACCGCCACCTCGCCATCGCCTCGGGCGACGTGCAGTGCGCGGCGACCACGGTGGAGACCTGGATCGTCTGGAACGCCAACGGCGTGGCCACGACGCAAATCTTCCAGCTCGACAAGAGCTACGGCGCCGACGGCATGGTGGTCAAGCCCGGCATCAACAGCATCAAGGACCTGAAGGGCAAGACGGTCGCGGCCAGCGCGCCGGGCACGGCGCCGTACTTCACGCTCGCGTGGTTCCTGAAGAAGAACGGCCTGTCGATCAAGGACGTGAACATCGTCAACCTCGAGCCGCAGGCCGCCGCCAACGCCTTCATCGCCGGCAACGCGCAGCTCGACGCGGGCATGACCTACGAGCCGTACCTGTCGGCGGTGCGTGCCAAGCCCGAGGCCGGCAAGATCATCGCCACCACGCTCGACTACCCGATGGTGATGGACACCTTCGGCTGCACGCCGAAGTTCCTGGCCGACAACCCGAAGGCCGCGCAGGGCCTGGCCAACGGCTACTTCGACGCGCTGGAGATGATCCAGAAGGAGCCGAAGAAGAGCTTCGAGATCATGGGCGCCGACGTCAAGCAGACGGCCGAGCAGTTCGAGGCGAGCCAGAAGTACCTGCGCTGGCAGGACCGCGCGGCCAACCAGAAGTTCTTCGCCGGCGAGCACGCGCAGTTCAGCAAGGAAGCCGCCGAGCTGCTGCTCGAGGCCGGCATCATCCGGCAGATCCCCGACCTGTCGAAGCTGGCCGACACGAGGTTCATCAAGTGAGCGGCGGGCGGGCGCTCGGCGCGGCCGCCGTGCCGGCCAGCGCGGCCGCCGCGCGCGCAGGCAGGGAGGGCTGCACATGAAACCGCTAACGCCGGTGGCGCCGGGCATGCGCATCGCGCTGGGGATCGCCTTCTTCGCGCTGTTCGTGGCG
>CAZFET010000324.1:0-405 GCA_964517545.1 uncultured Burkholderiaceae bacterium | reverse complement strand
GATCCAGGCCTTCTTGAAAGAGGCCCAGGACGTGCTGCTCGAGACCGGCGTGATCAAGGCGAAGATCAACCTCGACGCCACGGTCGACACGAGCTTCGTCAAGTAGCGCGGCACGCCGCGCACATAGGATCGCGGGGCGCGCGAACGCAAAGCGTTCGCCGCGCCCCGCGATTCGTTTGGGGAGGGTAGGGCATGTTCACGCCGCTGATCCCGGTCAGCCGCGGGGCCAAGATTGCCCTCGGCAGCGCATTCTTCGTTCTCTTCATCGGGGTCTGGAGCGCCGACATTTTTGTCGGCCCGTCCCACCGTGCGTTCCCGATGCCGACAGGAATGTCGGCGCTCCGCAGGCCGCTCGCGCCAGGGCGCGCCCCTGCCCGGACCGAGGCGCCCCGGAAACGATTGAGG
>CAZFET010000323.1:0-4080 GCA_964517545.1 uncultured Burkholderiaceae bacterium | reverse complement strand
CCCTCCTCGCCCAGGCGCTTCTTCTTGTCGGCCTCGTACTCCTGGTAGTTGCCGTCGAAGAACACCCAGTGCGAGTCGCCCTCGCAGGCGAGGATGTGCGTCGCGATGCGGTCGAGGAACCAGCGGTCGTGGCTGATCACCATCACCGAGCCGGCGAACTCCAGCAGCGCGTCTTCCAGCGCGCGCAGCGTCTCGACGTCGAGGTCGTTCGACGGCTCGTCGAGCATCAGCACGTTGCCGCCCTGCGCCAGCGTCTTGGCCAGATGCAGCCGGCCGCGCTCGCCGCCGGAGAGGTTGCCGACGAGCTTCTGCTGGTCGTTGCCCTTGAAGTTGAAGCGGCCCAGGTAGGCGCGGCTGGGCATGACGAACTTGCCGACCGTCAGGTTGTCGAGCCCGCCGGAGACGTCTTCCCAGACGGTCTTGTCGTTGGCGAGGTTCTCGCGGCTCTGGTCGACGAAGGCCATCTTCACCGTCGGGCCGATCACCACCTCGCCGGCGTCGGGCTTCTCGGAGCCCTGGATCATGCGGAAGATCGTCGACTTGCCGGCGCCGTTGGGGCCGATGATGCCGACGATCGCGCCGGCCGGCACCTTGAAGCTGAGGTCGTCGATCAGCAGGCGGTCGCCGAAGCTCTTGCTGACGTTCTTGAACTCGATGACCTCGTGGCCCAGGCGCTCGGCCACGGGAATGAAGATCTCCTGCGTCTCGTTGCGCTTCTGGTACTCGTAGTCGGACAGTTCCTCGAAGCGCGCCAGCCGCGCCTTGCTCTTGGCCTGGCGGCCCTTGGGGTTCTGGCGCACCCACTCGAGCTCCTTCTTCATCGCCTTGATGCGCGCGTCCTCGGCCTTCTGCTCGCGCTCCAGGCGTTCTTCCTTCTGCTCGAGCCAGGTGCTGTAGTTGCCCTTCCACGGGATGCCCTGGCCGCGGTCGAGCTCGAGGATCCACTCGGCGGCGTTGTCGAGGAAGTAGCGGTCGTGCGTGATCGCGACCACGGTGCCGGGGAATCGCTGCAGGAACTGCTCGAGCCAGGCCACGCTCTCCGCGTCGAGGTGGTTGGTCGGCTCGTCGAGCAGCAGCATGTCGGGCTTGGACAGCAGCAGCCGGCACAGCGCGACGCGCCGCTTCTCGCCGCCGGAGAGCTGGCGGATCACCGCGTCCCACGGCGGCAGGCGCAGCGCGTCGGCGGCGATCTCGAGCAGGTGCTCGGTGTTCTCGCTGCCGCCGGCGGCGATGACCGCCTCGAGCTCGGCCTGCTCGGCGGCGAGCTTGTCGAAGTCGGCGTCGGGCTCGGCGTAGGCCGCATACACCTGCTCGAGGCGCTTCTTGGCCTCGAGCACGCCGCCGATGCCCTGCTCCACCGCCTCGCGCACCGTCTGGTCGGGCTCGAGCTGCGGCTCCTGCGGCAGGTAGCCGATCTTCAGGTTGGGCATCGGCACGGCCTCGCCCTCGATCTCCTTGTCGAGGCCGGCCATGATCTTGAGCAAGGTGCTCTTGCCCGAGCCGTTGAGGCCGAGCACGCCGATCTTGGCGCCGGGGAAGAAGGACAGCGAGATGTCCTTCAGGATCTGCCGCTTCGGCGGCACGATCTTGCCGACGCGGTTCATGGTGAAGACGTACTGGGCCATGGGAGGGTAGAAAGAAAAACGCAGGCCTCGTGCCTGCAACGGAGTCTATTGTCGCCGGTTGGCGGCAGGCGCCTCGCCCGCCCCCGCGCATGCGCGGGCCACGCGCTGGCGACGGCAGGAGCCCCCTCGTTCGCGTGGCGGGTTCGACCGCAGGACGTGGCATCGGGTCGACAGATCGACGGCCCTATGGCCACACAGGCCCCACCGGCCGCGCGGCCCGTGGTCAGACGAACCGACGGGCCGACCGGGCCATGCGACGCGCGACGAATCCTGCTACGGTGCGCGCGCCATGCCGCCGCTGCTCACCTTGCTCGCCTTCGCCAACCTCGTGATCGGCAGCGGTGCCTTCGTGGTCAGCAGCATCGTCGCGCCGATCGCCGAAGACCTGGGCACCAGCGTCCCCGCCGCCGGCCAGGCGATGACCGCCTACGCGATCTCGACCGCGGCCCTCGCGCCGGCGGTGCTGATCGCCACCGGGCGCTGGCCGCGCCGCCACGCGCTGCTGGCGACGCTGGCGCTGTTCTTCGCCGGCAACGTGGTGTGCGCGCTGGCGCCCCATCTCGCCGTCTTGCTGGCCGGCCGCGTGCTGATGGGACTGGGCGCCGCGTTCACGCCCATCGCCGCGGGCATCGCCATCGCGCTGGTCGAGCCGGCACGCCGCGGCAAGGCGCTGGCCTACGTGTTCCTCGGCATGAGCCTGAGCTACGTGATCGGCGTGCCGCTGGGCGCCTGGATCGGCCTGGCCTGGGGCTGGCGCTGGCCGATCGCCGGCGTCGCGCTGGCCACCCTGGTACTGATGGTGCTGGTGGCGCGCAAGGTGCCGCGCGACGTGCAGGCGCCCGGCGCGAGCTTCGCCGGCCTCGGCCCGCTGTTGACGCACGGGCCGGTGCTGTGGCCGCTGGCGATGACCTTGCTGTACTTCACCGCGATCTTCAGCGTGTTCAGCTACATCGGTCCGGTGCTCGAGGCGCTCAATCCGATGACGCCGACCCTGCTGTCGGTGACCTTGGCGCTGTTCGGCGTGTCCGGCGCGGTGGGCACCGTGATCGGCGGCTGGGCCAACGACCGCTTCGGCTCGCGCCGCACCCTGGTCGTGCAACTGGCGATCCTCGCCGCGATGATGGCCTGCGTGCCGCTCACGCAGGGCTCGTATCCGCTGACCCTGGCGGCGTTCCTGGTGTGGGGCACCGCCGGCTTCGGCATGATGGCACCGCAGCAGTCGCGGCTGGCGGTCGCGGCCGGCCCGCAGGCGCCGCTGGCGCTGTCGCTCAACACGTCGATGCTGTACGGCGGCACGGCCGTCGGCGCGGCGGTCGGCGGCGCCGCCAGCGCGACGGTGGGCTTCGCGCACATGGCGTGGATCGGCGTACCGTTCGCGCTGGCCGGCCTCGCGACCTTGATGTTCGGGCGGCCGTCCGCACCTGCCCTCGACCGTCCCCTGGAGACGCCATGAACACGTCCACCGGCTCGCTCACCGTCGAAGCGTACGACTCGCTCGTGCGCGTGACGCACATCGGCATGTTCGTGCTGCTCGGCCTGTGGGCGATCTACCGCGTCGCGCGCGGCTGGCTGCGGCTGAAGAACCACCAGCCGATGCCGATGGACTGAAGCCCGTACAATCCCGATCGCGCCGCGACACCAGTCATCGCGGCGCAGTCGCTTCCGACCTTCTCCCGAACCCTCCGCGCCTACCCGACTGGTGCGCTCGACCCGAGCCGCAACAGGCCGGCGATCACGGCTCCTCCGCGAGCCCGCTCATCCCGCATGAAATTCTCCGATCTCGGCCTGGCCGAGCCGATCCTGCGTGCCGTGCACGAACAGGGTTACACCACCCCCACCCCCATCCAGGCGCAGGCCATCCCGGCCGTGCTCAAGGGCGGCGACCTCATGGCCGGCGCGCAGACCGGCACCGGCAAGACCGCCGGCTTCACCCTGCCGATGCTGCAGCGCCTGGCCGCCGAACCCGCGAAGCGCGACGCGCGCGGCCGCATTCCGATCCGCGCGCTGATCCTCACGCCGACGCGCGAACTCGCCGCGCAGGTCGAGGAGAGCGTGCGCACCTACGGCAAGCATCTGCGCCTCACGAGCATGGTGATGTTCGGCGGCGTCGGCATGCAGCCGCAGGTCGACCGCCTGCGCCAGGGCGTCGACATCCTCGTCGCCACGCCGGGCCGTCTGCTCGACCATCACCAGCAAGGCACGCTGGACCTGTCGCACGTGAAGATCTTCGTGCTCGACGAAGCCGATCGCATGCTCGACATGGGCTTCATCCACGACATCCGCAAGGTGCTCGCCATCCTGCCGCCGAAGAAGCAGAGCCTGCTGTTCTCGGCCACCTTCAGCGACGAGGTCAAGGGCATCGCCGACCGGCTGCTCGATGCGCCCGCGCTCATCGAGGTGGCGCGCCGCAACGCGACGGCGGACCTGGTCGACCAGAAGGTGCACCCGGTCTCGC
>CAZFET010000322.1:0-4082 GCA_964517545.1 uncultured Burkholderiaceae bacterium | reverse complement strand
CGCCGTGCGCATGCGCGCGGCGCCCGGCTCGTCGTCGCGCCCGAGCTGGCGCTGACGGGCTATCCGCCCGAGGACCTGCTGCTGCGGCCGGCCTTCATGGAGGCATGCGCGCGCGAACTCGCCGCGCTGGCGGCGTCGCTCGCCGATTGCGAGGGGCTGCATGTGCTGGTGGGTCATCCGCATCAGTTCGGCGAGCGCGGCGATGTTAGGTCCAAGTCGCACGCGGTGCAGCTGCGCTTCAACGCGGCCTCGCTGCTGGCGGGGGGGCGTGTCGTCGGTACGTACTGCAAGCGCGAGCTGCCCAACTACCAGGTGTTCGACGAACGGCGCTACTTCGCGTCGGGCCGCGACGCGGGCCACGCGCCACTGGTGTTCGACTGCGGCGGCGTGCGCTTCGGCGTGCTGATCTGCGAGGACGCGTGGTTCGACGAGCCGGCCGCGAGCGCGAAGGCCGCGGGCGCGCAGGCGCTCGTGGTGCTCAATGCATCGCCGTTCCACCTGGGCAAGGCCGAGGAGCGCGAGGCGCGCATGGCCGAGCGCGTGCGCGCGACGGGCCTGCCGCTGCTGTACTCGCATCTGGTCGGCGGGCAGGACGAAGTGGTGTTCGATGGTGCGTCGTTCGCGCTCGACGGCACCGGTGCGGTGCGCGCGCGCGCGCCGATGTTCGAGTCCGCGCTGCTGTTCGCGCAGGTCGGCGTCGACGGCGCCGTCGGCGGCGACGTGACGCCGCTGCCTTCGGCCGAGGCGCAGGCGTGGAACGCGCTCGTGACCGGCGTGCGCGACTACCTCGGCAAGAACGGATTTCCGGGCGCGATCATCGGCCTGTCCGGCGGCGTGGACTCGGCGCTGGTGCTCGCGATCGCGGTCGACGCGCTCGGCGCCGACCGTGTGCGCGCGGTGATGATGCCGTCGCCCTACACGGCCGACATCTCGTGGCTCGACGCGCGCGACATGGCGGCGCGCCTGGGCGTGCGCTACGACGAGATCGGCATCACGCCGATGTTCGACGCCTTCCGCGGCGCGCTGGCGCCGCAGTTCGCCGGCCTCGCCGAAGACGCCACCGAGGAGAACATCCAGGCGCGCATCCGCGGCACCTTGCTGATGGCGCTGTCGAACAAGAGCGGCCGGATCGTGCTGACCACCGGCAACAAGAGCGAGATGGCGACCGGCTACTGCACCTTGTACGGCGACATGGCCGGTGGCTTCGCGGTCATCAAGGACGTGGCCAAGACGCTCGTGTACCGCCTGGCGAGCTGGAAGAACGCGCAGCCCACGCGACGTGCCGACGGCAGCATCGGGCCGGTGATCCCCGAGCGCATCATCACGCGGCCGCCGTCGGCCGAACTGCGGCCGAACCAGCTCGACCAGGACAGCCTGCCGCCGTACGACGTGCTCGACGCGATCCTCGAGCGCTACATGGAGAACGACGAGAGCATCGAGACGATCGTCGCGGCGGGTTTCGAGCGCACCGACGTGGAGCGCGTGACGCACCTCATCAAGGTGAACGAGTACAAGCGCCGTCAGGCGCCGGTGGGCATCCGCATCACCCATCGCAGTTTCGGCAAGGACTGGCGCTACCCCATCACGTCGAAGTTCCGTGCTTAAATCCTTCGTCAGTCATCCGCTCGGGAGCCGGTCATGAAGCAGATCACCGCCATCGTCAAACCCTTCAAGCTCGAAGAAGTGAGGGAGTCGCTGGCCGAGGTGGGCGTGACCGGTCTGACCGTCACCGAGGTCAAGGGCTTCGGGCGGCAGAAGGGTCATACCGAGCTGTACCGCGGCGCCGAGTACGTGGTCGACTTCCTGCCGAAGGTGAAGGTCGAGGTCGTCGTGAAGGACGGCGACGTCGAGCGCTGCGTCGAGGCCATCGTCAAGGCCGCCAAGACCGGGAAGATCGGCGACGGCAAGATCTTCGTCACCAACGTCGAGCAGGTGGTGCGCATCCGCACCGGCGAGACGGACGAAGCGGCGGTCTGACTCAGATCTTCGAGTAGTCGTCCGGCGCCGTCGCGGCGCGCGCGGCGGCTTCGATCCGGTCGAACAGACGCACGGGGTCGTCGTCCACCAGCAGCGCCGCGTGCTGCGCGTCGCTCACGAACCCGCGCCGGTGCGCGTCGCGCTGGAACTGCAGCAAGGCGTCGTAGTAGCCCGCCACGTTGAGCAGCGCCACGGGCTTGTCGTGGTAGCCGATCTGCTGCCACGACCACACCTCGTACAGCTCCTCGAGCGTGCCGATGCCGCCGGGCAGCGCGACGAACGCATCGGCGCGTTCGGCCATGAGCTGCTTGCGCTCGTGCATCGTGCGCACCACGTGCAGCTCGCTCAGGCCGCGATGGCCGACTTCGCGCTGCATCAACGCCTCGGGGATGACGCCGATCGCGCGGGCGCCGGCGGCCAGTGCCGCGTCGGCCACCGTGCCCATCAGCCCGACGCGGCCGCCGCCGTAGACCAACGTGCCGCCGCGCGCGCCGACGAGCGCGCCGAAGGCACGGGCCGCCTCGGCGAAGCGCAGGTCGTCGCCGAAGCGCGAGCCGCAGTACACGCAGACGGCGAGTCCCATCTCAGGCTCCTGTCAGGCGCTGCCAGAGCGCGGCGGCCCACACGCCGCCGCACAGCACGAGCGACAGCATCACCGCGGCGCTGGCCAGGTCCTTCGCGCGCTTGGACAGCTCGTGCAGCTCGAGCGACACGCGGTCGACCGCCGCCTCGATGCCGGAATTGAGCAGCTCGACGATCAGCACGAGCAGCACCGAGCCCGCGAGCAAGGTCGTTTCCACCCAGTTGCGGCCGAGCCAGAAGGCGGCCGGGACGAGGACGGCCGCGAGCCACAGCTCCTGCCTGAACGCACTCTCGCCGCGGTAGGCGCCGACGAGCCCGTCGATCGAGTGGCCCGTGGCGCGGACGATGCGGTCCAGGCCCGTGCGGCCCTTGTGCGGGTTGCCCATGGGCCGCGATTCTGCCGCGCCGTCTTCAGCCTTTCTGCGGCCGCCACGTGACGAGGCGCGTGCCGCAGATCGCGTCGTGCAGGAACTGCCGCTGCGGATGCAGCAACGCGAGCAGCGCGTACGCGATCACGCCGGCCGTCAACACACCGGCCACCGCCGCGCCGCCGCGCAGGCCGGCGAGCCAGATCGCCGCCAGGCCGGGCACGAACCACAGCCACGACGCGACGTAGCGTGCGACGGCGCGCGCCAGGGTGAGCGGCGTGCCGTCGCGCGTGACGACTCGCAGGTGCCAGGTCTTCATCGCGACCGTCTGCCCGCCGTGCGACCAGAACCAGCCGAAGTACAAGCCGAGCACGAGGAACAGGAAGACCTGCAGCCCGAGCCGGTGGTCCAGCGCGTGGCGCTGTTGCGTGAGGGTCGAGAACAGCCAGCCGGCGGTCATCACCACGCCGAACAGCAGCACGCCTTCGTAGACGAAACAGGCGAGGCGCCGGCGAATCGTCGGCGTGTCGGCCCCGGGCCCCATCAGCCCGGGTCGCGCGCCGGCGCCGGCTTCTCGGGCCGCACGACCGCGGCGCCTTGCGGCCCGCGCTTGGGCAGCAAGGTCGTGTCGTCGACGAAGCCCGGCGTCGCCGCGATCTTCGGCAGGCCCGTCTGCTGGTGCGCCGGCGGCGTCGGCGGCCTGGAGATCAGCGACGTGCTCGCGCCGGGCCGGGCCTGTACCACGGTCGGCGCCACGGCCTTGGGCGGCGCGGCGTAGGCCGGGTTGGGCACGATGTTCGACTTCGCCTGGGGCGCGCCGGCCTCGCGCGGCGCGCGCGCGGCTTCGGCCCGCCGGGGGTCGCCGTTGCCGGCGGCCTTCGGCGGCGGCGCCGCGCGTTGCGCCAGTTCACGGCGCTTCTCGGGCGGCAGCGACTGGTACGCGTTCCAGCGCTGCTGACGCTCCTCGGCGCTCAGGTTGCGCGCCTCCTGGAAGCGCAGTCGCGCCTGGCCGCGCTCGGCCGGCGTCATGCGGGCCCAGTCGGCCATGCGGGTCTGGATGCGGCTGCGCTCGTCGGGCGACATGCGCGGGAAACGCTCGGCGATGTCGAGCCACTTCTGCTTGCGGTCGGCGTCGATCGAGGCCCAGTCGCGTTC
>CAZFET010000321.1:0-4088 GCA_964517545.1 uncultured Burkholderiaceae bacterium | reverse complement strand
TCCGACGTGACGCCGGTGCCGCACAACGGCTGCCGCCCGCAGAAGCGCCGCCGCATCTGATGTCGAAAGCCGTGGCCGGCATCGCCCGCGGGCGGCGCCGGCCTCGTCATTGAAGCCCACCGTCCAGAGCGCACAACAACACCCGCCGGACTCGCGCGACACGCAGGTCGCGTCAGATCGAAGAAGGAAGCACCGTGGCACGTTATCTCGGACCCAAGGCCAAGCTGGCCCGCCGTGAAGGCACCGATCTCTACCTGAAGAGCGCCCGTCGCGCGATCAGCGACAAGGCGAAGTTCGACACCAAGCCCGGCCAGCACGGCCGCACCTCGGGCTCGCGCACGAGCGACTTCGGCCTGCAGCTGCGCGAGAAGCAGAAGGTCAAGCGCATGTACGGCGTGCTGGAGCGCCAGTTCCGCCGCTACTTCGCCGAGGCCGAGCGCCGCAAGGGCAACACCGGCGCCAACCTGCTGCTGCTGCTGGAGTCGCGGCTCGACAACGTCGTCTACCGCATGGGCTTCGGCTCGACGCGCGCCGAGGCGCGCCAGCTCGTGTCGCACCAGGCGGTCACCGTCAACGGCAAGGTCGTGAACATCCCGTCGTACCTGGTCAAGGTCGGCGACGTGGTCGCGATCCGCGACAAGTCGAAGAAGCAGCTGCGCATCGTCGACGCGCTCAAGCTGGCCGAGTCTATCGGCCTGCCCGGCTGGGTGCAGGTCGACGCGTCGAAGATGGAAGGCGTCTTCAAGAAGCTGCCCGACCGCGACGAGTTCGGGTCGGACATCAACGAATCGCTGATCGTCGAGTTGTACTCGAGGTGATCCGGCGGAGGATGCCCGGGCCCGCGCGGCCCGGCATCGTCCGCTGGCGGCTTCGCCCGCCGGGCGCGAAGCACACGCGCAACAGCCCGGCGTTGTGTCCATCAGCCTTATCGGTGTAACGAGCCGAGGGTATTGAGAGGAACAGGACTACATGCAAACCAATCTGCTGAAACCCAAGGCCATCCACGTCGAGCCGCTCGGCGGTCATCGCGCCAAGGTCACGCTCGAGCCGTTCGAGCGCGGCTACGGCCACACGCTGGGCAACGCGCTGCGGCGCGTGCTGCTGTCGTCGATGGTGGGTTACGCGCCGACCGAGGTCACGATCGCCGGCGTGCTGCACGAGTACTCGACGATCGACGGCGTGCAGGAAGACGTCGTCCACATCATGCTCAACCTCAAGGGCGTGGTGTTCCGCCTGCACAACCGCGACGAGGTCACCCTGGTCCTGCGCAAGGAAGGCGAGGGTCCGGTGACGGCCGGCGACATCCAGACGCCGCACGAC
Organism: uncultured Burkholderiaceae bacterium; assembly: GCA_964517545.1. Classification (GTDB taxonomy): domain Bacteria; phylum Pseudomonadota; class Gammaproteobacteria; order Burkholderiales; family Burkholderiaceae_C; genus CAZFET01. The sequence continues at coordinate 2,768 of CAZFET010000321.1, read as the reverse complement.
GTGGAGATCATCAACCCCGAGCACGTCGTCGCGCACCTGGCGCAAGGCGGCAAGCTCGACATGCAGATCAAGGTCGAGAAGGGTCGCGGCTACGTGCCGGGCAACCTGCGCCGCTTCGGCGACGAGCCGACCAAGTCGATCGGCCGCATCGTGCTCGACGCGTCGTTCTCGCCGGTGCGCCGCGTGAGCTACACGGTCGACAGCGCGCGCGTGGAGCAGCGCACCGACCTCGACAAGCTCGTGATGGAGATCGAGACCAACGGCGCGATCAGCCCCGAAGAGGCGATCCGCGCGTCGGCCAAGATCCTGGTCGAGCAGCTCGCCGTGTTCGCGCAGCTCGAGGGCAGCGACCTCGGCAGCATCATGGAGCAGCCGGCGCAGCGCAGCGCCCAGTTCGACCCGATCCTGCTGCGCCCGGTCGACGAACTCGAGCTCACGGTGCGCTCGGCCAACTGCCTGAAGGCCGAGAACATCTACTACATCGGCGACCTGATCCAGCGCACCGAGACGGAACTGCTCAAGACGCCGAATCTCGGCCGCAAGTCGCTCAACGAGATCAAGGAAGTGCTGGCCTCGCGCGGGCTCACGCTCGGTTCGCGCCTGGAGAACTGGCCGCCGCAGGGACTGGACAAGCGTTAAGGCGCCGGCGGCGGCCGAAGGGCCGCTCCCGGCAAGGTGCACCGGCGGTACCTGACACGGCCGCCGGCAATCGAACGAAGGAAAGGACACCGCACCATGCGTCACCGCCACGGACTGCGCAAACTCAACCGCACCAGCGAGCACCGGCTCGCGATGCTGCGCAACATGTGCGTCTCGCTGCTGCAGCACGAGGCCATCAAGACGACCTTGCCGAAGGCCAAGGAGCTGCGTCGCGTCGTCGAGCCGCTCATCACGCTCGGCAAGGAGCCCACGCTCGCCAACCGCCGCCTCGCGTTCGATCGCCTGCGCGACCGCGACGTCGTGACCAAGCTGTTCGCCGAACTCGGCCCGCGCTACAAGGCGCGCCCGGGCGGCTACACGCGCATCCTGAAGATGGGCTTTCGCGTCGGCGACAACGCGCCGATGGCCTTCGTCGAGCTGGTCGACCGGCCCGAGCCGGCGGCGGCCGCCGAAGAGAAAGCCGAAGACAAGCAGTGAGCGCGGGCGGAACGCGCGTCGCCGCGACCGGCGCGCGCCTTCCGCTACGATGCCACCCGGCTTGGACGTCGAGGCGCCACGGCGCCGGACGTCGTGCGAGGGCCAGCGCGTGCTGGCCCTTTTCGTTTCCCGCGATGGCCTCCGACCCCCTCCTGCGCATCCGCCACCTCAGCAAGCGCTACGCCGGCCAGACCGTCGTCGACGACCTGTCGCTCGACCTGCGGCCCGGCGAGTGCCTCGGCGTGATCGGGCCCAACGGAGCGGGCAAGACCACGACCCTGCGCATGTGCCTCGGGCTCGTCGGGCCCGACGGCGGCACGATCGAGGCGTTCGGGCTGCCGGTGCCGGCGCGCGTGCGCGAGGCGAAGGCGCGCATCGGCGTGGTCACGCAGTTCGACAGCCTCGACCCCGACTTCACCTGCGCGGAGAACCTGCGCGTCTACGGCCGCTACTTCGGCCTGCCGCGCGGCCTGATCGAGGCGCGCGTGCCGAAGCTGCTCGAGCTCGCCGCGCTGCAGGCCAACGCCGGCGCGCGCCCGGGCCAACTCACCGGCGGCATGCGCCGCCGGCTCAGCCTGGGCCGCGCGCTGATCAACGACCCCGACCTGCTGCTGCTCGACGAGCCCACCACCGGCCTCGATCCGCAGGCGCGCCACCTGATGTGGGAGCGTCTGAAGCTGCTGCTGCAGCAGGGCAAGTCGATCCTGCTGACCACGCACTTCATGGACGAGGCCGAGCGCCTGTGCGACCGGCTGATCGTGCTCGACCACGGCCGCAAGATCGCCGAGGGCACGCCGCGCGGGCTGATCGCCGAGCACCTGGAGAGCGACGTGGTCGAGGTCTACGGCGACGGCGCGCGCGCCGCGGCCGAACGGCTGCGACCGCTCGTCGCACGCACCGAGGTGAGCGGCGAGACGGTGTTCTTCTACACGCGCTAGCCGCGACCGCTGCTCGGCGCGCTGACCGACGACCATTCGGTGCGGACCTTGCACCGCCCGGCCAACCTCGAGGACCTGTTCCTCAAGCTCACCGGCCGGCAGATCCGCGACGACGCCTGAACCCGCCCACACCCGCGATGGAGGCCACGCGATGCTGATCCCGCTGTACCGCGCGCCGCAGCCGAGCCTGCGCTTCTGGCCGGTGGTGCGGCGCAACCTGCTGGTCTGGAAGAAGCTCGCGGTGCCGAGCGTGATGGGCAACATCGCCGAGCCGCTGATCACCTTGATCGCCTTCGGCTACGGCCTCGGCTCGCTGATCGGCGCCATCGGCGGCGAGCCCTACATCCGCTACCTCGCCTCGGGCAGCATCGCGGTGTCGTGCGCGCTCGCCGCCACGTTCGAGGCGCTGTACTCGGCGTTCTCGCGCATGCACGTGCAGCGAACCTGGGACGGCATCCTGAACGCGCCCGTGGCGCTCGACGACATCGTGTTCGCCGAGATGCTGTGGGCGGCGCTCAAGTCGCTGTTCTCGGTCGGCGCGATCCTGCTGGTCATCTTCGCGCTCGACATCAGCCGCGCGCCGACCATGCTGCTGGCCGTTCCGCTGCTGGGCGTGGTGGGCGTGACGTTCGCCTCGGTCGCGCTGGTGTTCAACGCGCTGGCCAAGGGCTACGACTTCTTCACCTACTACTT
>CAZFET010000320.1:0-4093 GCA_964517545.1 uncultured Burkholderiaceae bacterium | reverse complement strand
GGTCGCGCGGCGTGAAGGCGCGCAGCGCGTGCTGCACGCGGTTGCCGAGCTGCGCGAGCACGGTGTCGGGGATGTCCAGCGGGTTCTGCGTCACGAAGTACACGCCCACGCCCTTGGAGCGCACGAGGCGCACGACGAGCTCGATGCGCTCGACCAGCGCGGCCGGCGCGTCCTTGAACAGCAGGTGCGCCTCGTCGAAGAAGAACACCAGCTTGGGCTTGTCGGGGTCGCCGATCTCGGGCAGCTGCTCGAACAGCTCCGACAGCATCCACAGCAGGAAGGTCGCGTACAGGCGCGGCGCGTTGAGCAGCTTGTCGGCCGCGAGGATGTTCACGACGCCGTGGCCGCCCTCGGTCTGCATGAAGTCGGCGATGTCGAGCATGGGCTCGCCGAAGAAGCGGTCGCCGCCCTGTTCCTCGATCTGCAGCAGGCCGCGCTGGATGGCGCCGACGCTGGCCGCGCTGACGTTGCCGTACTCGGTGGTGAAGTCCTTCGCGTTGTCGCCCACGTGCTGCAGCATCGCGCGCAGGTCCTTCAGGTCGAGTAGCGCGAGGCCCTGGTCGTCGGCGATCTTGAACACGAGGTTCAGCACGCCGGCCTGCGTCTCGTTGAGCGCCAGCATGCGCCCGAGCAGCAGCGGCCCCATGTCGGAGACGGTGGCGCGCACCGGATGGCCCTGCTCGCCGAACACGTCCCACAAGGTGGCGGGGCAGGCGAACGGCTCGGGCGCCGGCAGGCCGCGCTCGGCGATGATCTTGGCCACCTTGTCGGGCAGGCGGCCCTTCTGCGTGATGCCGGTGAGGTCGCCCTTCACGTCGGCCATGAACACCGGCACGCCGATCTTCGAGAAGTTCTCGGCCAGGGTCTGCAAGGTGATGGTCTTGCCGGTGCCCGTGGCCCCGGTGATGAGTCCGTGCCGGTTGGCCAGTCCGGGGAGGACGTGGCACTCGATGTCGCCATGCTTGGCGATGAGGATCGGATCGGCCATTCGGTGTCCCTCGAACGAATAAAATCCGCCGCATCGTATCGCGACAAGAGCACTCATGGCCGGTCATTCCAAGTGGGCCAACATCCAGCACCGCAAGGGCCGCCAGGACGAGAAGCGCGGCAAGCTGTTGACCCGCGTCATCCGCGAGATCATGGTCGCCGCGCGCGAAGGCGGCGGTGAGCCGGCCGCCAATCCGCGGCTGCGGCTGGCGATCGACAAGGCCAAGGCGGTCAACCTGCCGGCCGACACCGTCAAGCGCAACATCGACAAGGCCACCGGCAACCTCGAAGGCGTGAGCTACGAGGAGATCCGCTACGAGGGCTACGGCATCGGCGGCGCGGCCGTCATCGTCGACTGCATGACCGACAACCGCGTGCGCACGGTGGCCGAGGTGCGGCACGCGTTCAGCAAGCAAGGCGGCAACCTCGGCACCGAAGGCTCGGTGGCCTTCCAGTTCCGCCACTGCGGCCAGTTCCTGTTCGCGCCCGGCACCAGCGAGGACGAGGTGATGGAGGTCGCGCTCGAGGCGGGCGCCGACGACGTGGTGACCGGCGACGACGGCTCGATCGAGGTGCTCTGCGCGCCGGCCGACTTCGAGCGCGTGCAGCAGGCGCTCGCGAAGGCCGGGCTGAAGCCCGAGCTGGCCGAGGTCACGATGCGCGCCGAGAACACCGTGGCGCTCGCGGGCGAGGATGCGCAGCGCATGCAGAAGCTGCTCGACGCGCTGGAAGACCTCGACGACGTGCAGGAGGTCTACCACAACGCCGAACTCGACGAGACCGCATGAAGGTGCTCGTCGTCGGCGGCGGCGGCCGCGAGCACGCGCTGGCCTGGAAGCTCGCGCAGTCGCCGCGCGTGCAGCGCGTGTACGTGGCACCGGGCAACGCCGGCACCGCGCGCGACCGGCGCCTGACCAACGTGCCGGTCGCCGACGCGGCGGTGCTGGCCGACTTCGCGGCGGCCGAGAAGGTCGCGCTCACCGTGGTCGGTCCCGAGGCGCCGCTGGCCGCCGGCATCGTCGACCTGTTCCGCGACCGCGGGCTGCGCATCTTCGGCCCCACGCGCGCGGCCGCCCAGCTCGAGAGCAGCAAGGCCTTCGCCAAGGAGTTCATGCGCCGCCACGCCATTCCGACGGCGCGGCACGAGACCTTCTCCGACGCGATGGCGGCGCACGCGCACGTCGACCGGCACGGCGCGCCGATCGTGATCAAGGCCGACGGGCTCGCGGCCGGCAAGGGCGTGGTGGTCGCGCAGACGCTGGCCGAGGCGCATGCCGCCATCGACTTCATGCTGCTCGACTCGACCGCCGGCGTGCGGCACAACGCCGGCGGCGCGCGCGTGGTGATCGAGGAGTTCCTCGACGGCGAGGAGGCGAGCTTCATCGTCGTGGCCGACGGCCGCCATGCGCTGCCACTGGCCACCAGCCAGGACCACAAGCGCCTGGGCGACGGCGACGTGGGCCCCAACACGGGCGGCATGGGCGCCTACTCGCCGGCGCCGGTGGTCACGCCCAACGTGCACGCGCGCGTGATGCAGGAGATCGTGCTGCCCACCCTGGCCGGGATGGTGAAGGACGGCATGCCGTTCACCGGCTTCCTGTACGCCGGACTGATGATCGACGCCGACGGCAACCCGCGGACGGTGGAGTTCAACGCGCGCCTCGGCGACCCCGAGACGCAGCCGATCCTGATGCGCCTGAAGAGCGACCTGTTCGAGCTGCTGATGCACGCGACCGACGGCACGCTCGAGCAGGCGCAGCTCGACTGGGACCGCCGCGTCGCGCTCGGCGTGGTGCTCGCCGCGCACGGCTATCCCGGCACGCCGCGCCAGGGCGACGTGATCACCGGCCTGCCGGCCGACGACGAGGAGCTGATGGTCTTCCACGCCGGCACCGCCGAGCGCGACGGCCACGTGGTCACCGCGGGCGGACGCGTGCTGTGCGTCACCGCGCTGGGCGAGACCGTGCGCGCCGCGCAGCAGCGCGCGTACGAGGCGGTGGCCGCGATCCGCTTCGACGGCGCGCAGTACCGCGGCGACATCGGCCACCGCGCGCTGCGGCGCTGAATCGGCGCGCATGGAGTTGACCGAGCGCCCGGTGAAGCTGCACGGCAGCGCGCTCGCGCGCGCGCTGCTGCGCGCGGCCGGCTGGCGATTGCGCTTCGACGGCTTGCCCGCGCGGCAGGGCGTGGCCATCGTCTACCCGCACACGTCGAACTGGGACTTCGTCGTCGGCCTGCTCGCCAAGTGGGGCATCGGTATCCCGGTCGCGTTCTGGGGCAAGGCGAGCCTGTTCCGCGTGCCGCTGTTCGGGCGCTGGCTGGCGTGGCTGGGCGGTATCCCGGTCGACCGCGGCAACCCGAGCGGCGTGGTGGCCGAGACCGTCGCGCGGCTGCGCGCGGCGCGCGAGTCCGATGCGTTCCTGTGGCTCGCGCTGTCGCCCGAGGGCACGCGCAGCCGGCGCGAGCGCTGGCGCTCCGGCTTCTGGCACGTGGCGGTGGGCGCCGGCGTGCCGCTCGCGCTGGTGTACTTCGACTACCGCGAGCGCGCGGTCGGCGTCGAGCGCTTCATCATGCCCAGTGGCGACGCCGAGGCCGACATGGCCGAGATCGCCGGCTACCTGTCGCACCGCACGGGCCTCAGGCCGATGCAGGCCGCGCCGATCCGGCTGAAGACCTGAGCCGCGCCCGATGAGCCTCGACACCGTCACCGTCCGCGACTGGCTGCTCGGCCTGCAGCAGCGCATCGTCGCGGCCGCCGAGGCCGAGGACGGCCGGCCGTTCATCACCGACGCCTGGACGCGCGAGCCGGGCGGGCGGCTCGAAGGCGACGGCGTCTCGCGCCTCGTCGAGGACGGCGGCCTGTTCGAGCGCGCCGGCTGCAACTTCAGCCACGTGAAGGGCCGCGCGCTGCCGCCGTCGGCCACGCAGCACCGGCCCGAGCTCGCCGGCGCGCCCTTCGAGGCGATGGGCGTGTCGCTCGTGTTCCACCCGCGCAACCCCTACGTGCCGACCGTGCACATGAACGTGCGCATGCTCGCCGCCACGCCGCACGGCGGCTCCGCCGTGAGCTGGTTCGGTGGCGGCATGGACCTCACGCCGTACTACG
>CAZFET010000319.1:0-4105 GCA_964517545.1 uncultured Burkholderiaceae bacterium | reverse complement strand
CGCGCCAGCCATCTCGCCAAGCGCTGGGCGGCGAAGGAAGCGTTCTCCAAGGCCGTGGGGCTGGGCATGCGCATGCCGATGACGTGGCGCGCGTGCGAGGTGGTCAAGGCGCCGGGCGGCAAGCCGGACCTCGTGCTGCACGGCGCGCTGGCCGACTGGTTCGCGGCGCGACGCCTGGTGGCGCACGTCAGCGTCAGCGACGAATCCGACTACGCGACGGCCTTCGTGGTCGTCGAACGCAAGGACGACCCCAGATGAATCCGCACGCCCCCGTGATCCTCGACGTCGAGGGCACCGAGCTGACCGACGCCGACCGACGCCGCCTCGCGCACCCGCTGACCGGCGGGCTCATCCTCTTCGCGCGCAATTGGCGCGACCGGCGCCAGCTGCTGCACCTGACGGCCGAGATCGAGTCGATCCGGCCCGACCTGCTGGTGTGCGTCGACCACGAGGGCGGGCGCGTGCAGCGCTTTCGCAGCGACGGCTTCACGCACCTGCCGCCGATGGCCGCGCTCGGCGAGCTGTGGATGAAGGACGCGCTGACCGCCACCGACGCCGCCACCGCGGCCGGCTACGTGCTCGGCGCGGAGCTGCGCGCCTGCGGCGTCGACCTCAGCTTCACGCCCGTGCTCGATCTCGACCACGGCGGCTCCGGCGTCATCGGCGATCGGGCGTTCCACCGCGACCCGCGCGTGGTCACGATGCTCGCCAAGAGCCTGATGCACGGGCTGCTGCTGGCCGGCATGGCCAGCTGCGGCAAGCACTTCCCCGGCCACGGCTTCGTCAAGGCCGACTCGCACACCGAGGTGCCGGTGGATCGCCGATCGCTGAAGGCCATCGTCGCCGACGACGCGAAGCCCTACGAGTGGCTGTCCACCAGCCTCGCGAGCGTGATGCCGGCGCACGTGATCTATCCGAAGGTCGACGCACGACCGGCCGGCTTCTCGGCGCGCTGGCTCAAGGGCATCCTGCGCGGCGAGTTCGGCTTCACCGGGGCCATCTTCAGCGACGACCTGAGCATGGAAGGCGCCAAGGTGGCCGGCGGCCACGTCGATGCCGCGCTGGCCGCGTTGAACGCCGGCTGCGACATGGTGCTGCTGTGCAACCAGTCGGTCGACGGCGGCGCAGCGGTCGATGCGCTGCTCGACGGGCTGGCCGAGGCCCAGGCGAAAGGACGCTGGCAGCCCGACCCCGACAGCGAGGCGCGTCGCCGCGCCTTGCTGCCCACGCAGCCGCCGCTCGCGTGGGACGAGCTGATGCACGAGCCGCGCTACCAGCACGCGCTCGAGCGGCTGCCTTAGCGCAGGACGCCCGGCGCGCGCGGCGCGCGCTCAGGCCCCCGGCGTCTCGAACGGCAGCTTGATCTGCGAGAGATCCTTGCGGGTCTCGACCAGCACCAGCGGCCCGTCGTCGACCACCAGCGCGGGCTTGCGCTCGCGCGGCACGCGCACCGGTCGCGGCTCGGCGGCGATGGCCGCCTGCGCGGCGCGGATCTTCTCCTCGTCGGAATTCACCCACTCGAGGCCCGCACCGCTCGCGAGCAGGCGCAGCTCGTCGATCGGCAGCTCGAACGGTTCGACCACCGTCGGCGCGGCCGACGGCGCAGGCTCCGCGTCGACGATCGCGGGGGCGCTGCTGGCCGCTGCGGCGACGCGCGACGGCGCAGCCGCCTCGTCCGCGCTCGTGCCGACGTGCCCGGGCATGGACCCGGGCGCCGCCTGCTCGCGCAACGCGGGCTCGCGCGTGTCGCGCTGATCACGTGCTTCGCGTCCTTCGCGTCCGCGGCCACCGCGCTCGCGACGATCGCGGCGCGCACGCGCTTCGCCGGTGTCGTCGCTGCCCGCCGCGTCGGCGGGCGTCGGCGCATCGGCAAGTGCCGGCTCGTCGATCGCTGGCTCGTCGGTCGCTGCATCGGGCGACGCCTCGATCGTGCCTTCGGCGCCCTCGGGGCGCGCTTCGTCGCGATCGCGTCCGCCACGGCGACGGCGGCGGCGGCGTCCTTCGCGTTGCGTGTCGCCCGCGCCGTCGGCTGTTTCGGCGGCCGGACCGGCGCCCGGCATGGCACCCGGCACGGCGGCGAGGGCCGTCGCGGCCTCGTCGAGCGGTGCCGATGCGGGCGCGGGCGCGGCGTCGCGCCCGGCGCGATCGCGCTCGGGCCGCGCAGCCCGGCGCGCGTCGTCGCGCGTCGCGTCGCCGCCTTCGCGGCGCGGAGCGCCGGCACGCGCTTCGCGCTCCTCGCGCGGCTCGCGTCCTTCGCGACCCTCGCGTGCATCGCGTCCATCACGGCGGTCGCCGCGGCGTCCGCCTTCGCGACCACCGTCACGTCCACCCTCGCGTCCGCCTTCACGTGCGCCCTGACGCTGACCTCGACCGCCGCGTCCTTCGCCTCGACCCTCGCCACGGCCTTCGCCGCGGCGCGTCTCGCCGGCGGCGGCGGCCGACGCCGACGCGGCTTGCGGCGCAGCGACGGGCTGCGCGGGCGCGGCCGCCGGCGCGCCACCGAACAAACGCTTGACCCACGCGAAGAAGCCGCGGCCGGCCGGTTCGTGCACCGGCGCGGGCGGGGGTTGCACCGGCGCGGGCGCGGCCAGCGGCGCGGGCACGGCGCCCGCGGGCTCGACGCCTTCGGTCTTGCCCGCGACGGGCCGCGGCACCGGCGGCGGCGCGGGCTCGTCGGGCAGCACGCCCTTGATCACCGGCTCCTGGCGGGCCTTCGCGCGCTCGCGGCGCGTGATGCCCACCTCGTCGTCCGGCTCCTCGATCATCGTGTAGCTGGCGCGGTAGTTCTCCAGACGCGGGTCGTCGTGGCGCAGGCGCTCGAGCTTGTAGTTCGGCGTCTCGAGGTGCTTGTTGGGCACCAGCAGCACGGTCACGCGCTGCTTGAGCTCGATCTTGGTGATCTCGGTGCGCTTCTCGTTGAGCAGGAAGCTCGTCACCTCCACCGGCACCTGCACGTGCACGGCGGCGGTGTTCTCCTTCATCGCCTCTTCCTGCACCATGCGCAGGATCTGCAGCGCCGAGCTCTCGGTGTCGCGGATGTGGCCGGTGCCGTTGCAGCGCGGGCAGGTGATATGGCTGCCCTCGCTGAGCGCCGGGCGCAGCCGCTGGCGGCTCAGCTCGAGCAGGCCGAACTTGCTGATCGAGCTGAACTGCACGCGGGCGCGGTCGTAGCGCAGCGCGTCGCGCAGGCGCTGCTCCACCTCGCGGCGGTTCTTGCTCTCCTCCATGTCGATGAAGTCGACGACGATCACGCCGCCCAGGTCGCGCAGGCGCATCTGGCGCGCGATCTCGTCGGCGGCCTCGAGGTTGGTGCGGGTGGCGGTCTCCTCGATGTCGCTGCCGCGCGTGGCGCGCGCGGAGTTGACGTCGATCGACACCAGCGCCTCGGTGTGGTCGATCACGATCGCGCCGCCGGAGGGCAGGTTCACCGTGCGCGAGAACGCGGTCTCGATCTGGTGCTCGATCTGGAAGCGGCTGAACAGCGCCGCGTCGTCCTTGTAGCGCTTCACGCGATGCGCGCTGTCGGGCATCACGTGGTTCATGAACTGGCGGGCCTGATCGTAGATGTCGTCGGTGTCGATCAGGATCTCGCCGATGTCGGCGGTGCAGTAGTCGCGGATCGCGCGGATCACGAGCGACGACTCCTGGTAGATGAGGAACGCGCCCTTGCCGGCCTGCGCGGCCGAGTCGATCGCGCTCCAGAGCTTGAGCAGGTAGTTCAGGTCCCACTGCAGCTCGGCCGCGGAGCGGCCGATGCCGGCCGTGCGCGCGATCAGGCTCATGCCCTTGGGATAGTCGAGCTGCTCGAGGTTCTCCTTCAGCTCCTCGCGGTCCTCGCCCTCGATGCGTCGGCTCACGCCGCCGCCGCGCGGGTTGTTGGGCATCAGCACGAGGTAGCGGCCGGCCAGCGAGATGAAGGTGGTGAGCGCCGCGCCCTTGTTGCCGCGCTCCTCCTTCTCGACCTGCACCAGCAGCTCCTGGCCTTCCTGGATCGCGTCGCCGATCTTCGCGCTGCGCGCGTCGGTGCCCTCGCGGAAGTAGACCTTCGAGATTTCCTTGAACGGCAGGAAGCCGTGGCGGTCTTCGCCGTAGTCGACGAAGCAGG
>CAZFET010000318.1:2029-4137 GCA_964517545.1 uncultured Burkholderiaceae bacterium | reverse complement strand
GACGAACTCAAGGCCACCTGGACCGGCCTCGGCACCGAGACCCCCGACCTTTGTGGCGACGCGTTCGGCAAGTTCGTCGGCAGCGAGATCAAGCGCTGGGCCGAGGTGGTGAAGGTGTCGGGCGCCAAGCTCGACTGAGCACCCGCACCTCGTGACGCTTCGATGAGCGGTCGCATCGCCGCGAGCCCGGCCGACGCGCACGGCATCGCGCGCCTGACCATCGCCAACGCCGGCAAGCGCAACGCGATCGACGTCGCGATGTGGGGCCAGCTGCGCGAGGCGGTGGCCGCGCTCGACGCCGACCGCGCGGCGCGCGTGGTCGTGGTGGCCGGCGCCGACGGCCACTTCGCCGCCGGCGCCGACATCGAGGAGCTGCCCGCGTTCCGCTTCGACGAGGCGTCGCTGCGCCACTTCCACGAGGACGTGGTCGCGCCCGCGCTCGAGGCGCTGCTCGACTGCGAGCTGCCGCTGGTCGCGCGCATCGAAGGGCACTGCATCGGCGGCGGCCTCGAGATCGCGGCGTGCTGCGACCTGCGCATCGCCGCGCGCGGCGCGAGCTTCGGCATCCCGGTCGCGCGGCTCGGCTTTCCGCTCGCGCCCGGCGAGGCCGTGCTGCTGCGCCGCGTGCTGCCCGACGCGCTGCTGCGCGAGCTGCTGCTGGAGGCGCGGCTGCTCGATGCCGAGGCGGCGCTCGCGCGCGGCCTCGTGCACCGTCTCGCCGACGACGTGCGCGCCGAGGCCGAGGCCGCCGCGCGGCGCATGGCCGAACTGCCCGCCGACGTGCTGCGCCTGAACAAGCGCACCTTGCGCCAGATCCAGCGCGGCGGCCCGACACCGGCCGAGCGCGCCGCGCACTTCGCCTACGCGCCGGCCGGGCACCACCGCGAGGGCATCGCGGCCTTCCTCGAGAAGCGGCCGCCGAAGTTCCGCGACTGACTCTTCATCGACGTACCCGCCATGTCCAACCAGAACCTGTTCGTCGCGCTGCGCGACGCCTTCCCCGCCGAGCTCGACGGCGTCGCCGTCGAGACCGCCGACACGCCCGTGCCGCTGCTCTACACGTGGCGCGACCTCGAGCGCGGCAGCGCGATGATCGCCAACCTGCTCGACTCGCTCGAGCTGCCGCCGGCCTCGCGCGTGGCGGTGCAGGTCGACAAGAGCGTCGAGGCGCTGATGCTGTACCTGGCCGTGCTGCGCGCCGGCCACGTGTACCTGCCGCTGAACAACGCCTACCAGGCGGCCGAGCTCGAGTACTTCATCGGCAATGCCGAGCCCGCGGTGGTGGTGTGCCCGAAGGCGAGCTTCGGCTGGCTGTCCAAGCTCGCGTTCCAGGCGGGCGTGAGGCACGTGTTCACGTTGAACGACGACCGCAGCGGCACCTTGCTCGACCGCGCCGCCTTCCACGCCGACACGCACGAGCCGGCACGGCGCGCGAGCGACGACCTGGCCGCGATCCTGTACACCAGCGGCACCACCGGCCGCAGCAAGGGCGCGATGCTGACGCACGGCAACCTGCTGTCCAACGCGCGCGTGCTGAAGGACTACTGGGGCTGGCGGCCGGGCGACGTGCTGATCCACGCGCTGCCGATCTTCCACGTGCACGGCTTGTTCGTCGCGTCGCACGGCGCGCTGCTCAACGGCAGCCGCATGATCTGGTTCTCGAAGTTCGACCCGCGCGCCACGATCGAGCGGCTGCCCGAGGCCACGGTCTTCATGGGCGTGCCGACCCTGTACGTGCGCATGCTGGCCGAACCGTCGCTCACGCGCGAGGCGTGCCGGAACATGCGCCTGTTCATCTCGGGCTCGGCACCGCTGCAGGTCGAGACCTTCGACGCGTGGCGCGAGCGCACCGGCCACACCATCCTCGAGCGCTACGGCATGAGCGAGACGGTCATGCTCACCAGCAATCCGTACCACGCGAAGGACGGCGAGCGCGTGCGCGGCACGGTCGGCCATCCGCTGCCCGGCGTGGAACTGCGCGTGCGCGACGAGCACGGCCGCGACTGCGCGCCCGGCGAGATCGGCGGCATCGAGGTGCGCGGCCCCAACGTGTGCAAGGGCTACTGGCGAATGCCCGAGAAGACGAAGTAGGAGTTCACCGACGACGG
>CAZFET010000318.1:0-2019 GCA_964517545.1 uncultured Burkholderiaceae bacterium | reverse complement strand
CAGTACCAGCAGAGCATGAATAGGATCGAGGAGGAGGCGAGGGGGAAGATCCAGGCGGCGATCGCCGACGGGCGCAGGATCGCCATGGAGATCGAGGTGGAGGCCCGCGCCCACAGCCGCCAGACGCTGGAGAAGACGAAGGAGGAGTTCACCGACGACGGCTGGTTCCGCACGGGCGACCTCGGCAGGCGCGACGCCGACGGGCGCGTCACGATCGTCGGCCGCAGCAAGGACCTCATCATCAGCGGCGGCTACAACGTCTACCCGGCCGAGATCGAGGGCTACCTGAACGAGATGCCCGGCGTGGCCGAGAGCGCAGTGGTCGGCGTGCCGCATCCCGACTTCGGCGAAGGCGTGATCGCGGTGGTGGTGCCCCGGCCGGGCGCCACCCTGGACGCCGCGGCGATCGTCGGCACGCTCAAGCTGAAGATCGCCAACTTCAAGGGGCCCAAGCGCGTGTTCATCGAGCGCGAGCTGCCGCGCAACGCCTTGGGCAAGGTGCAGAAGAACCTGCTGCGCGACGCGCACAAGGCGCTGTTCGCGGCGTAGCGGCGCGCGCCCTGCACGCGCGGCCGCGATGCCGCACACTGGCGGGCATGCCCGCCGCCGCACCCGCATCGCCGCCCGCCGACACAGGCGTGGGCTTCACCTTGTTCGGCGCACCGGGCTCGGGCTCGGCGATGGTCGAGGTGGCGCTCGACCTGTGCGGGGTGCCGTACCGCATCGTCGAGGCCGCGACCTGGAAGCCCGACTCGGCACTCGACGGGTTGCGCGCCGTGAACCCGTTGCAGCAGATCCCGACCCTGGTGCTGCCCGACGGCAGCGTGCTGACCGAAAGCGCCGCGATCCTCGTGCACCTCGGCCTGGAGCATCCGCGCTCCGGCCTGCTGCCGGTCGACCCGTCGGCACGCGCGCAGGCGATCCGCGGACTCGTGTACGTGGCGGCCAACTGCTACGCCGCGATCGGCGTCATCGACTACCCCGAGCGCTGGTGCGCCGACGCGGACGACGACGATGCGCTGAAGGAGCGCATCCGCAGCGGCACGCGGCGACGCCTGCACCGCTTGTGGGACGCGTTCGCCGACCAGTTCGCGCGCGAGCCCTTTCTCGCGGGCGACGCACCCGGCGCGCTCGACCTGATGGCCGCCGTGGTCTCGAAGTGGTCGGGCGCGCGTGCGCACCTGCAGCGCTCGCGCCCCGCCTTGCACGCCACGCTCGAGCGCATCGAGCAGCAGCCCGCCGTCGCGCGGGTCTTCCGCCGTCACTGGAGCAAGTGAGCACCACGATGTACCGACTGCATGGTTTCAGCCAATCCGGCAACACCTTCAAGATCGCCTTCATGCTGCGTGCGCTGCAGCAGCCCTTCGAGACCGTGCACGTCGACATGTTCGCCGGCGTGACGCGCGACCCGTCGTGGCGCGCCGGCACCAACGAGATGGGCGAGGTGCCGGTGCTCGACGACGGCGCGCGCCGCCTCACGCAGTCGGGCGCGATCCTCGGCTACCTGGCGCGCAAGCACGGCGCCTTCGGCGGCCGCGACGACGACGAGCAGCTCGACGTGCTGCGCTGGCTGCTGTTCGACAACCACAAGTTCACCAGCTACTTCGCGAGCTACCGCTTCATGAAGGCCTTCGGCCCGGTCGCGCCCGACCCCGCGGTGATGGCCTGGCTGCGCGGACGCATCGACAACGCCTACGGCATCGTCGACCGGCACCTCGCCGGCCGCGCGTTCATGGTGGGCGATGCGCCGACCATCGCCGACTTCTCGCTCAGCGGCTACGTGTTCTACCCGGTCGAGGAGAGCGGCTACGAGATCGACGAGCGCTTCCCGCACGTGGCCGCGTGGCGCGATCGGTTGCGCGCGCTGCCGGCCTGGGCCTCGCCGTACGACGTGCTGCCGGGCGAGCGCATTCCGCCGCGCTGGTGACGCGGGCGGCGGCCGCCGCTCTCGAGTCGATGTGGCTCCGCCACCCGACTTGAACCCCCGCGGGGGGCGGACGCCGGCAGGGCCGGCCCTGG
>CAZFET010000317.1:3630-4143 GCA_964517545.1 uncultured Burkholderiaceae bacterium | reverse complement strand
GTAGCCCATGAAGACGAACAGCGGGATCGAGATCAGCACGTCGTTGCTCATCACCTTGAACGCCGACTGCACCATCAAGGTCAGCGTGAGGTTCACGTTGCGGTCGTAGGCCAGCCACGTGAAGATCATGCCCATGCCCATCAGGGTGAAGGCGGTGGGGAAGCCCAGCATGATGGCCACCACCACCAGCGCCAGCATCATCAGGCCGAGGTGGCCGCGGGTGATGGTGTCGGCCGCCAGCAGCATCACCGCCGTGCCGGCGACGATGAGGCCCATCAGCACGAAGCCGAACCAGAGTTCCTTGCGGATCGGCTTCACTGGTGCGCCTCCTGCTGGCGCACGACGAACTTGTCGAGCGCGGCGATGTCCTCGTCCTTCACGTGCACCATCTCCTTGAGCTTGTCGACGTCGACCTCCTCGACGTCCTGTTCGCGCGACGGCCACTGCCCGTCGCGGATGCAGACCACGCTGCGGACGTTCTCGACCACGCCTTGCAGCAGCAGGATGCCGCCG
>CAZFET010000317.1:3167-3620 GCA_964517545.1 uncultured Burkholderiaceae bacterium | reverse complement strand
CGCGGTGACGACGACCGTCGCCAAGGCCAGCGGGGTGAAGAACTTGTGCGGATAGACGGGGATCGGGTCGGCGTTGAAGGTGTGCTCGCGGATCGCGAGCGACTCGCCGAAGTAGATCCAGCCGGCCCAGGTGAGCGCGACGATGCCGGGCAGGAAGAACAGCACGTACAGCACGAGGTCGATCGTCGCCTGCGTGCGCGGGCGGAAGAAGCCATAGAGCACGTCGCCGCGCACGTGGCCGTTCTTCGCCAGGGTGTACGCGCCGGCCATCATGAACAGCACGCCGTACAGCATGATCTGCGCGTCCAGCGCCCACGCGTGCAGCTTGTTCATCACCAGCTCACCCACGAGCGCGTGGTTGATCTCGCCTGCCTCGCGCTGTCGAAGCTCGGTCTCCACCTGGTTCACCAGCGCCTCGATGGCCGCCGCGCTCACCGGGCGCTTGGCGCAGGA
>CAZFET010000317.1:1799-3157 GCA_964517545.1 uncultured Burkholderiaceae bacterium | reverse complement strand
AACACCTCCCAGCTGATGCCCAGGGTGAGGGCGACGATGGACCAGGCGAACACCTGGCCAAGCCAGGTGGAGAGGCGGTCGACCGCCAGCAGCATGCGTTGCATACGTCCCCGCGGAAAGAAAAGAGGGGCGCCGCGAGGGCGCCCCGGTTCACGGCAGCGCCTGCGGCCTCAACGACGGCCGAAGTAGTGGTTCCAGGCCATCTTGAAGTCGACCAGGTAGTCGTTCTGCCACTGGCCGGCGCGCTGCGCGTAGGCCTTCTGGCTGTCGAGCACCTTCTTGAACAGCGGGTTCTCGGCCGACTTCCTGGCGATCACCTTGTCCCAGGCCTCGAGCTGGTTGCGCAGGATCGCATCGGGCGTCTTGAAGAAGTTGACGCCGGCCTTCTTCAGCTCGACGTAGTCCTTGCTGTTGCGGTCGATCGCCTTCCAGCTCATGTCGGCGCTCGCGGCCTGCACGGCGTAGTCGATGATCTTCTTCAGCTCGGTGGCCAGGCCGTTGTACTTGGCCTTGTTGAACAGGATCTCGAACTGCTCGGTGCTCTGATGGAAGCTCTGCAGCATGCAGTTCTTGGCCACGTCGGGGAAGCCGAGCACGCGGTCGGACGACGCGTTGTTGAACTCCGCCGCGTCGATCAGGCCGCGGTCCAGCGCCGGCACGATCTCGCCGCCGGGCAGCGGGTTCACGGCGGCGCCTTGCTCGGTGTACAGGTCCACCGCGAGGCCGACGGTGCGGAACTTGACGCCCTTCATGTCCTCGAGGCGCGCCACCGGCTTCTTGAACCAGCCGTAGGGCTGCGTGGGCATCGGGCCGTACAGGAACGACACGACGTCCATGTTCAGGCTCTTGTAGATCTCCTCGAGCAGCTGCTCGCCGCCGCCGTAGTAGTGCCACGCCAGCAGCATGTTGGGGTCCATGCCGTAGCCCGGGCCGGAGCCCCACAGCGCGAGGGCGGAGTTCTTGCCGTAGTGGTACGCCACGACGCCATGGCCGCCGTCGAGCGTGCCCTTGTTCACCGCCTCGAGCAGCTGGAACGCGGGCACCACAGCGCCGGCGGGCAGCACTTCGATCTTCAGGCGGTTGCCCGCCATCTCGTTGACCTTCTTGGCGAAGTCGTTCGCGTACTCGTGGAAGATGTCCTTCGCGGGCCAGGTGCTCTGGAAGCGCAGGCTCGTGGTCTGCGCGTTCGACACCATCGGCGCGGCCATCGCGCCCGCGGCGGCGGTGCCGGCAGCGGCTTTCTTCAGGAATCGGCGGCGCGGAGCGGCGGTGGTCGTCTTCATGCGGGGTCTCCTTGGTACGTCGTCAGGGAATGGGAGCGTGCGGATCGAATGTCCTGTCGACAAGACATTCGAGCC
>CAZFET010000317.1:0-1789 GCA_964517545.1 uncultured Burkholderiaceae bacterium | reverse complement strand
CTCACTGTCGCCGCTCGCGACCCTCGGCAAAAGTAGGTGAAGCCCCGAGCCACGATGCGAAATCGACCCTGCACACGGCAAGGGTTCGTTCAATCGCGTAGCGCTTCGACCTGGATCAGCAGGCGGACGCGGTCGCCCACCACCGGCAGCGCGAAGTCCATGCCGAACTCGCTGCGCACCGCCTCGCCCTCGAAGTCGCCGCCGCAGACCTCGCGCCGCCACAGCGGGTTGAGATAGCAGCGAAAGCGCAGCGCGCGCAGCACGAGCGGGCGGCTCGTGCCGCGCAAGGTGAGCTCGCCGCGCACCTCGCGCACCGCGTCGCCGTCGAACAGCACCTGCTCGGCGACGAAGAACGCTTCGGGATGCTCGTCCACCGCCAGCAGGTCGGCGCGCCGGACGCGCGCGTCGAAGGCCGGGAAGCCCAGGCTCACGCTCGCCGTCGGGATGCGCACCTGCACGCGGCCGCGGCGCGCGGCGCGGTCGAGCGTGACCTCGCCCGTCACCGGACCGAAGCGGCCGCGCGTGGTCGATGCGCCGAAGTGGTCGAGCTCGAAGTGCACGAAGCTGTGCGTGGGGTCGAGCCGGTAGACCACCGGCTCGGCGGACGCGCCGCGCCACGGGGCGAGCGCGCACACGGCCGCCGCCGCCGCGATCGCAGCGCGCGCGGCCTGCAGCACCGGTGCGCGGCGCGGTCGCGGCATCACGACCCCGGCGCCGCGCTCAGCACGAGGCGAAAGCGCACCTGCACCTCGTCGGCCACGAGCGACGTGTCGCTCCACTCGCCCGCGCCGATGCCGAAGTCGAGGCGGCGGATCGAGAAGCTGCCGCTCGCGAGCGTGGCGCCGCCGGGCTGCGCGCTCAGCGTGACCGGCACCACCAGCTCGCGGCTGCGCCCCTTGAGCGTGAGCGGCCCGCGCAACTCGACGCGGCCCGCACCGGCGGCGCGGATCGACTCGGCGCGAAAGCCGGCCGTCGGATGGCGCGCGACGTCGAACCAGCCGGCGCTGCGCAGCTCGGCGTCGACGTCCGCATGGCCGAGCGTGGCGCTCGCGAGTTCGACCGTGATCGCCGCCCGGCCGCGCTCGGGCTGGCCGGGGTCGAGCGCGGCCTGCGCGTCGAAGCGGGTGAAGCGGCCTTCGACCGGCGCGCCCATCTGCCGGCTCACGAAGACGAGCTCGCCGCGCGCGGGCTGCAGGGTCGCCGCGGGCTGCGCGAATGCGGCCGCGAGCGCTGCCGCCGCGACCGTGACGACGAGCGCCGCGCGGCGCGCCGCCGAGGGGTGCGGGCGAGCGTTCATTGCCGGCTGCGCTTGCATGGAGGCGCGACCGTCGGCGCTCACGGACGCAGCGCGCCGCGCCGGCGCATCGGCGGTTCGCCCCACGGCCACATGCGCGCGAGCAGCCCGTCGCGGTCGACCGCGTGGTGCTTCAGCGCGGCGGCGACGTGCAGCAGCACGAGCGCGCCGAGCGCGAACGCACACGCCGCATGCACGGTGCGCGCGAGGCGCGCGAGCGACTCGTCCACCGGCAGCAGGTCGGGCAGCGGCCACACGCCGAACCACACGACGGGATGACCCGCCGCCGAGCTGTAGGCCCAGCCGCTGAGCGGCACGACGAAGAACAGCACGTACAGCAGTCGGTGCGTCGCCGCGTGCGCGCGCCGCTGCCACGCCGGCATCGCGCCGAGCACGGCCGGCGGCAGAGGCGGCGGACGGTGCGTCAGCCGCCACGCGAGGCGCAGCGCCGGCCGCGCGAGCACCGTGAGGCCCGCCCACGTGTGCCAGTGGTAC
>CAZFET010000316.1:3886-4157 GCA_964517545.1 uncultured Burkholderiaceae bacterium | reverse complement strand
ACCCGGACGTCATCATGGTCGGCGAGATCCGCGATCTGGAGACCGCCGAGATCGCCATCGAGGCCTCGCTCACCGGTCACCTGGTGCTGTCGACCCTGCACACCAACTCGGCCCCCGAGACCGTGACGCGCCTGCTCGACATGGGCATGGACCCGTTCAACTTCGCCGACGCGCTGCTGGGCGTGCTGGCCCAGCGCCTGGTGCGCCGCATCTTCGGCGGCTGCAAGACCGCGACGCCCGCCACCGACGAGCAGGTCGACGAGCTTCTCAA
>CAZFET010000316.1:0-3876 GCA_964517545.1 uncultured Burkholderiaceae bacterium | reverse complement strand
GAGCTCGTCGCCGACTGGCGCTACGTGATGCCCACGGACGACCCGCGCTGGTCGCCCGACGCGCTGCGCGCCGACTGGACTGCGCGCTACGGCCGCGACGGACAACTCGTCGTGCACGCGAGCCGCGGCTGCAAGCACTGCAACGACACCGGCTACAAGGGCCGCCTCGCGATCCACGAGCTGATGGTCATCTCGCGCGAGCTGCGCCGCCTCATCCAGACCGGCGGCCGCGTCGAGCAGTTGCAGATGGCGGGCCTGGAAGACGGCATGCGCACCTTGCGGCAGGACGGCCTGGAGAAGGTGCTCGCGGGGCTGACCTCGATCGAGGAAGTGCGGGCGACGAGCAACGCGTGAGACGCGCTCACGCGCTCGGCGGCCGGGTGCACGGCCACGCGCCTCGCTAGCCCTCCCGGCGGCCGACGGCAATCCCTACGTCGTCGGCCCGGCCGGCATTGCCGGCACGTGCCGCATTGGCCTATAAGACGAGCGGACCACCGCCGCCGAAGGGAGGGCCGCATGTCGACGTTCAAGGACCTCGTGATCCTGCTGCCCGGCATCACCGGCAGCGTGCTGGCCAACGCGCGCGGCAAGGAGGTGTGGGCGCCCTCGGCCGGCGCGGTGTGGCGCGCGATCACCAGCTTCGGCGGGTCGATCGAAGGGCTGGAGCTCGCGTCGGACGACGTGGACGACGGTGTCACGGCCACGCGGCTGGTGCCCGACGTGACCCTCGTGCCCGGCCTCGTGAAGATCGACGGCTACGGCCGCGTGAGCCGCTACCTGGTCGAACAGCTCGGGCTCGTGGAGGGGCAGAACTTCCACGCCTTCCCCTACGACTGGCGGCGCGACAACCGGATCAACGCGAAGCGGCTGGAGTCGCAGGCGATGAGCTGGCTGCAGCACTGGCGCGCCGACTCCGGCGCGGCCGACGCGAAGCTCGTGCTGATCGGCCACTCGATGGGCGGCCTGGTCGCGCGCTGGTTCCTCGAGTGCCTGGGCGGCTGGCAGCACACGCGCGCGCTCATCACGCTCGGCACGCCGCACCGCGGCTCGCTCAACGCGGTGGGCTTCATCGAGAACGGCATGAAGAAGGGCATCGGGCCGCTGGGGCTCGACCTGTCGCCGCTGCTGCGCTCGTTCACGTCGGTCTACCAGCTGCTGCCGATCTATCCGTGCATCGACGCCGGCGGCGGCGCGCTGCAGCGCGTGGCCGACGCCGCGCAGGCCGGCGTGCTGCCGCACGTCGACGCGGCGCGCGCGCAGGCGGCCCGCGCGTTCCACCAGGAGATCATCGACGCGCAGGCGCGCAACGCGAAGGACAGCGCCTACGCCGAGCGCGGCTACACGCTGGTGCCCATCGTCGGCATCGAGCAGCCCACGGCGCAGTCGGCGCGCGTCGACGGCGGTCGCACCACCTTGCTCAACAGCCACGAAGGCCAGGACCTCGCCGGCGACGGCACGGTGCCGCGCGTGTCGGCCACGCCGGTCGAACTGGGCGACGCGAAGCGCGAGGTCTACGCGGCCGAGACGCACGGCGCGCTGCAGAACGCCGACGGCACGCTGGCCAACATCAAGGGCGTGCTGACGCGCGACAGGATCGACTTCCGCAAGTTCCAGCGTGACGAGGACGCCGCCACGCTCACGCTCGAACTCGACGACGTGGTGCTGCCCGGCGAGCCGCTCGCCGTGCGCGTGCGGCCGTCGGAGGGCCATCCGAAGATCGGCGTCACCTTCACGCCGCTGGCCGGCGGCGCGCCGCTCGACGAGCGCCTGTCGCGCGACACCGAGCCCGGCTGGCAGCGCGGCGACTTCACGCTCGCGCCCGGCGTGTGGCGCGTCACCGCGCACGCCGACGGCGCCACGCCGGTGAGCGACCTCGTCGTGGTGGCGGCGCCGTGAGCGCGTCGCGCGCGGGCGCCGGCGGTCGTCGCATCGGCTGGAGCACCGACTTCATCGTGGTCGACGCCGGGCGGCCGGCGATCGACGAGCTCGAACGCATCGATCGGTCACGCGCAAAGTGGGTGCTCATCGTGCGCGGCCGCGGGCAGTACCTCTACGTGTTCACGCGCGACGAGATCTGGGAGCGCCTGCGGCGTTCGCGCGTGCCCTACGACCCGCACTCGAAGGCCGATCTGACCGACGTGCTCGACCTGCACGAGACGCAGGTCAGCACGCCGGCGCAGCGCCCGTCGCCGAACCCCGCGCCGCCCGACTTGTCGTGGCGGCCGGGCGAGACCTCGCCCAGCGTGCACCGCTACGTCTACTTCGACGCGGCGCAACGGCCGCAGGCCGTGGGCGGCCCCGACGTCGAGGCACGTGCGACCGCGCGCGCGAAGCCGCCCACGCGGCCCCCGGTGAAGGCCGCCTCGAAGCCGCCCATGCGCAGGCCCGCTGCCGCCGCGGCGCCATCGCTGCCCGCGCCGGCGTCTGCCGCCCGGGTGCCCGCCAGCCTGCCGATGTCGGCGCCGCCGCCGGACTTGTCGGGTCTCGGCTCGGGTCCGGCAAGGCGGATGGAAAGGGCGCGAGCCATCGACGTCGAGGCGCCGGCCGGCGGCGCCGCGCCAGGCGACGTGCATCCCGCGGCGGCCGACGACGAAGGCACGACCCCCGTGCGCCATCCAGCGATCGACGCCGACGGTCCGCTCGCACCCGGCGCGCCGCTGACGATCGTGGTCGACCTGCGGCGCGAGGCGGCGCCCGACACCACGGGCGGAGCGATCTCGCTCGGAGCGCAGGCGGCCGACTGGAGCACGCTCGAGGTCGGCGTCACGCTGGTCTCGGCCGGCATCGACTTCGACGGCGGCGGTCGCGGCAAGGTCACGATCCGCCGCAATCAGGACTCGACCGCGGCGCGCATCGCCGGCCGCGTGGTGGCCGACGCGAAGGCGGGCGACGAGATCGACGTCTTCGCGCAGTTCTGGCTCGGCACGCGCGCGTCGGGCAGCGCGCAGCGGCGCTTCACCGTGCAGCCGGCGGGCGCGCGCGTGCCCGCGCCGGCGGCGCCCACGCAAGGCGCGATGCAGGCCGACCCGTCGGCCGCGCAGCCCGACCTCACCGTCTACATCACCTTGTTCGACCGCGCGCGGCCGGGCGCGATGCACTGGCGCATGGTGTGCGCCGAGTTCCCGACCCGGCCGCCGAAGCTCGACGGCCTGATCGACCTCGGCCAGGACCCGGCGGCCGAGGCGGCGGCGATGTTCAAGCAGTTCGCCAACCTCGAACGTGGCAAGCATCGCGCCCGCATCGAAGGCTTCGGCGAACGCCTGTGGGACCGCTCGCCCGCGGAGTTCAAGGCCGCGTACTGGGCGCTGCACGACCACCTGCAACGCCCGCTCGCGATCCAGTTCGTCAGCGACGACCCGCACCTGCCGTGGGAGCTGATGCGCCCGCACCGCGACACGCCGGCACCCGAGACGCACGAGCCGCTGGCGCTGCGCCACGCGGTCGCGCGCTGGATCGGCCGCTGGCACGGCTACATGAGCAACCGCCTGCCGGCCGGGCGCGTGGTCGCGATCGCGCCGAAGTACCGCAGCGCGAGCGCGCGGCTGTCGCTGGCCGAGGCCACTGCCGACGAACTCGTCGCGAAGGTCGGCGCGGTGCGCGAAGGCGGCACCCTGGCCGACCTGCACAAGCTGCTTGAACAGCCGGGCGGCGATGCGGTCGCGCTGCTGTTCTTCACCGGCCACGGCCTGTTCGACGCGACGAGCGCCGCCGCGTCGGCCATCAAGCTCGAGGACGGCAACCTCGCGGTCGACGAAGTCGCGCGGCGCGAAGTCACGCTCGGCGAGCGTCACGGCACGGTGGTGTTCTTTAACGCCTGCGAGGTCGGCGCAACCGGCGTCGTGCTCGGCGGCGTGGGCGGCTGGGTATACGCATTCC
>CAZFET010000315.1:0-4161 GCA_964517545.1 uncultured Burkholderiaceae bacterium | reverse complement strand
TGCCCGAGGTGTCGCTCGTGGCGATCCTCGACGCCGACAAGGAAGGCTTCCTGCGCGCCGAGCGCTCGCTCATCCAGACCATCGGTCGCGCCGCGCGCAACGTCAACGGCAAGGCGATCCTGTACGCCGACCAGGTCACCGACTCGATGCGCAGGGCGATCGAGGAGACCGAGCGCCGTCGCGCGCGCCAGATCGCGTTCAACGCCGAGCACGGCATCGTGCCGCGGACCATCTCCAAGCGCATCAAGGACCTGATCGACGGCGTGTACTCGGCCGACAAGGGCGGCAAGGCCGACCTCGCCGCGGCGCAGGCGGCGGTCGAGGTCGAGGCGCTGTCGGAGAAGGACCTGGCCCGGCGCATCACGCAGCTCGAGCGGCAGATGCTCGAGCACGCGCGCAACCTGGAGTTCGAGAAGGCCGCCCGCGTGCGCGACCAGCTCGCGCTGCTGAAGGAGCAGGCGTTCGGCGCCCCCGGCACCGACAACGTGATGCCGATCGCCGCCGCCCAGGGAAGCAAGCGATGAGCGAGCCGCCGGCTCGCCTGCGCGTGCTCATGGTGTGCATGGGCAACATCTGTCGCTCGCCGACCGCCGAGGGCGTGCTGCGCCACAAGCTGCTCGAGCGCGGGCTGGATGGGCACGTCGAGGTCGACTCCGCCGGCACGCACGGCTGGCACGAGGGGGCGCCGCCCGACCATCGCAGCCAGCACCACGCCCGCCGCCGCGGCTACGACCTGTCGGGCCTGCGCGCGCGCCAGCTCCGGCCGGCCGACTACGAGCGCTTCGACCTGCTGCTGGCGATGGACTGGGACAACCTCGCGTTGCTCGAGGAGGGCTGTCCGCCCGGGGCGGCACGCAAGCTGAGGCGGCTGATGGAGTTCGCCCGGGCGGCCGACTCGCCCGTGGTGCCCGACCCGTACCAGGGCGGGCCGGACGACTTCGACCGGGTGCTCGATCTGGTCGAGGACGCGTGCGAAGGGCTGATCGACCACCTCGCCGAGATGCTGGCCGCGAGGCGTCGTCGCGCGCCCGGAACTTCCTGACTCAATGCCGACCAAAACGGTCGGCTTCCCCCTATAATCGAGTAAATCGCTCGGACACACCGCGGGTTAACCCTTATGGCGAGCGATCCAAGCGCCGCAAGGCGGAAGGAGAGTTTCGATGCGCCTGACCACCAAAGGCCGTTTTGCCGTCACCGCGATGATCGACCTGGCGCTGCGCGAGCACCAGGGGCCGGTGGCGCTCGCCGCGATCAGCGCGCGCCAGCAGATCTCGCTGTCGTACCTCGAGCAGCTGTTCGGCAAGCTGCGCCGCCACGAGCTGGTCGAGAGCACGCGCGGGCCGGGCGGCGGCTACTCGCTGGGCCGCAAGGCCGAGGACATCACCGTGGCCGACATCATCACGGCGGTCGACGAGCCGATCGACGCGACCGGCTGCGGCGGCAAGGAAAACTGCATGGGCGACGACACCGGCCGCTGCATGACGCACGACCTGTGGGCGAGCCTGAACGCCCGGATGATCGACTACCTGAATTCCATCTCGCTGAAGAAGCTGGTCGACGAGCAGCTGGCCAAGGGCATCTCGATCGAGGAGGCGCCCGTCAAGCGCGCGATCTCGTCGGCGCCCGTGGTCAAGCCGATCAAGGTGACCGCGCCGAACTCGGTGTTCGCGCTCGGCTCGGCGCTCACCAAGTGACGACACGGCCCGACACGACTTCCACCCCCGCACGGACATGACGCCGCACTACCCGATCTACATGGACTACGGCGCGACCACGCCGGTCGACCCGCGCGTCGTCGACGCGATGATCCCGTGGCTGCGCGAGCACTTCGGCAATCCGGCATCGCGCAGCCACGCCTGGGGCTGGGAAGCCGAGGCCGCCGTCGAGAAGGCGCGCGAGCAGGTGGCCGCGCTGATCGGCGCCGATCCGCGCGAGATCGTGTGGACCTCGGGCGCGACCGAGAGCAACAACCTCGCGCTGAAGGGCGCCGCGCACTTCTACAAGACGCGCGGCAAGCACCTGATCACGGTCAAGACCGAACACAAGGCGGTGCTGGACACCATGCGCGAACTGGAGCGCCAGGGCTTCGAGGTGACCTACCTCGACGTGCGGGAGGACGGCCTGCTCGACCTCGAGGCGTTCAAGGCCGCGCTGCGGCCCGACACCATCCTCGCGTCGGTGATGCTGGTCAACAACGAGATCGGCGTGATCCAGGACATCCCGGCGATCGGCACGATCTGCCGCGAGCGCGGCATCGTCTTCCACGTCGATGCCGCGCAGGCCACGGGCAAGGTCGGGATCGATCTCGCGGAGCTGCCGGTCGACCTGATGAGCCTCGCTTCGCACAAGACCTACGGCCCCAAGGGCATCGGTGCGCTGTACGTGCGGCGCAAGCCGCGCGTGCGCCTCGAGGCACAGATGCACGGCGGCGGCCACGAGCGCGGCATGCGCAGCGGCACCTTGCCCACGCACCAGATCGTCGGCATGGGCGAAGCCTTCCGCATCGCGCGCGAGGAAATGGGCACCGAGATCGAGCGCATCCGCATGCTGCAGCAGCGGCTGCTGCGCGGGATCGCCGACATCGAGCAGGTGTTCATCAACGGCGACCTGGAGCGGCGCGTTCCGCACAACGTCAACGCCTCGTTCAACTTCGTCGAGGGCGAGTCGCTGATCATGGGCATCAAGGGCATCGCCGTGTCGTCGGGCTCGGCCTGCACGTCGGCGAGCCTCGAGCCGAGCTACGTGCTGCGCGCGCTCGGCCGCAGCGACGAACTGGCGCACTCCAGCCTGCGCATGACGATCGGCCGCTTCACCACGGCCGAGGAGATCGACACCGCGGTCAGCACCCTGAAAGACCGCGTGGCCAAACTGCGCGAACTCTCGCCGCTGTGGGAGATGTACCGCGACGGCGTGGATCTGAGCTCGATCCGGTGGACCGCCCACTGACGATGTACGGAGACTGAGATGGCATACAGCGACAAGGTCATCGACCACTACGAGAACCCGCGCAACGTCGGTTCGTTCGACAAGAGCGACGAGACGGTCGGCACGGGCATGGTCGGCGCGCCCGCCTGCGGCGACGTGATGAAGCTGCAGATCAAGGTGAACCCGGCCACCGGCGTCATCGAGGACGCACGCTTCAAGACCTACGGCTGCGGCTCGGCCATCGCGTCGAGTTCGCTGGTCACCGAGTGGGTCAAGGGCAAGACGCTCGACGAGGCGGCGACCATCAAGAACTCGCAGATCGCCGAGGAGCTCGCGCTGCCGCCGGTGAAGATCCACTGCTCGATCCTCGCCGAGGACGCGATCAAGGCGGCGGTCGACGACTACAAGGCCAAGGCCGCGGCGAAGGCGAACTGATGGCCGTCACCCTGACCGAAGCCGCGGCGCGGCACGTCTCGCGCTACCTGGCCCGGCGCGGCAAGGGCGTGGGCGTGCGCCTGGGCGTCAAGACCACCGGCTGCTCGGGGCTCGCCTACAAGCTGGAGTACGCCGACGACGTGGCGCCCGAGGACATCGTGTTCGAGGGCCACGGCGTGAAGGTGCTGGTCGACCCGAAGAGCCTGCCGTACATCGACGGCACCGAGCTCGACTTCGTGCGCGAAGGACTGAACGAAGGCTTCAAGTTCCACAACCCGCGCGAGAAGGACCGCTGCGGCTGCGGCGAGTCGTTCCGGGTCTGAAGTGGCGATCATCCGTCCGGGGCGGGCCGACGAGCCGCAGGTCCGCTCGCTGCTGGCCGAGCTCGACCGCTACCTCGCTGCGCTGTACGCGCCGGAAGACAACCACATCCTCGACGAGTCGGCGCTGCTGCGCGGCGACGTGTCGTTCTTCGTGGCCGAACGCGACGGCGCCGTCGTCGGCTGCGGCGCGCTGCGCGCGATGCCGCCCGCGCCCGGCGATGTCGCGTACGGCGAGGTCAAGCGCATGGTGGTGAGCCCGGCCGTTCGCGGCCAGGGCATCGCGCGGCGCCTGCTGCAGCGGCTGGAAGCGGCCGCGATCGAGCGAGCGTTGCCCGTCGCGCGCCTCGAGACCGGGCGCGACCAGCACGAGGCGGTGCGTCTGTACGAGCGCGCGGGCTACGTGCCGCGCGGCTCGTTCGGCGGCTACCCCGACAACGGGCTGAGCCTGTTCTACGAGAAGCGCCTCGCGTGACGACCA
>CAZFET010000314.1:0-4195 GCA_964517545.1 uncultured Burkholderiaceae bacterium | reverse complement strand
TCGCCTCGGCCGCCGCACGACCCGTCGGTGGCCATCATCACCGAGTCGCCGATGCGCAGCTCGCTGTGCATGACCTTGTGGCCGTTGCCCGGCGGCACCATCTCCGGCGGCGGCGGGTCGGGCGCGTCCGAGAAGCGAAGCAGCATCTCCACCTTCGCGCCGAGCGCCAGCTTGTAGAACTCGATGGCCTCCTCGCAGCGGCCTTCGAACACGAGATACGGGTACAGGGTCGTCATCACGGCTCTCCTCGTCGACGAAGCAGTGGGGTCGTTCAGCGTCCGCCGCCGCGCGCCAGCCGCTGGCTCTCGGCGCGCAGGCGCTCTTCCTGCGCCCGCAGCTCGGGCGTGAACTCGGCGCCGAAGTCCTCGGCCTCGAACACCTGGCGGATCTCGATCTCGGAATCCGTGGGCATCGGGTTCGGGCAGCGCTTGACCCACTCGACGGCTTCTTCCATCGACTTGCACTGCCACAGCCAGAAGCCGGCGACCAGCTCCTTGGTCTCGGCGAACGGGCCGTCGATCACCTGGCGGCGCTCGCCGCTGAAGCGCACGCGCTTGCCGCGCGAGCTGGGGTGCAGGCCCTCGCCGGCCAGCATGACGCCGGCCTTCACCAGCTCCTCGTTGTACCGGCCCATCGCCGCGAGCAGTTCCTGGCTCGGCATCTCGCCGGCCTCGGACTCGCGCGTCGCCTTGACCATCACCATGAACCGCATGAAGTGCTCCTCGTCGCGTTGAACGTTTCGGATTCGATCTGCCGGGCCGGATCTGCAGGCACGACGAACCGCGCGCCGCGCGATCGACATCGCGCGGCGGAGAATTTGTAACGCGGTGGTCCGGCGCTGCAGTCCGGCGCTGCAGTCCGGCGCTGCAGTCCGACGCTGCAGTCCGACGCTGCAGTCCGGCGCTGTAGTCCGATGCTGTAGTCCGACGCCGTGGTCAGGCGCCGGCCGCGGCGCGGCGCAGGCGCCACCACCCCGCGACCAGCGCGAGCGTGGCGGCCGCCGCGAGGCTGTGCGCCGTCGCCGCGCCGAGCGGCAGCGGCCGCAGCGACATCGCCACGCCGGTCGCCGCGGCCACCAGCACCGCGAGCACGGTCAGCGCCGGCAAGGCGGCAGCGCGCCGCGCGCGACGGCGCTGCGCCCACGCGACCGCGGACACGGCCGCCACCAGCACGACGGCGACGAGCGTGTGCGCCAGCAGCAGCCAGCGGCGCGCGGCGGACGCGGGCGATGCGTCCAGCGCCGCCGTCGGGACGAACGGATCGAGCACGCGCGGATCCGGCGGCATCCACGTCGGCCACGCGCAGCCGTCGAGACAGGCGCCGCCCGCCGCGCGCACGCCGACCATCGCGCCGAGCGCGGCCTGCGCGGCCACGAGCGCGAGCAGCACGGCGAAGCTCGCGCCGCCCGACCCGTGCGACGCCGACGGCGGCGGCCACGTCGGGCGCGGCGCGGCGGCGATCAGCCACGCGGTGCAGGCGAGCAGCGCGTGCCCGCCCAGCAGGTTGGCGAGCGCCACCGCGGGCAGGGTCGACGGCGTGTACCGGCCGAGCAGCGCCAGCCCCGCCGCCAGGGCCAGCAGCAGCACGCCGGCTGCACGGTCCGACGATCGCCAGTGCGACCAGCCCAGCACGACCAGCAGCACGAACAACGCGCCGGCGAGCGACGCGCTCACGCGATGCAGGGCGCGCACGTGCGCCGCCCACGCGGGTGCATCGGCGCGCGTTGCATCGACCCGCGCTGCGTCGACACCCGCGAGCGTGACCGGCGCGCTCGCCCGTTCGACCTGGCACGCCGGCCACGGCGCGCAGCCGACGCCGGCCTGCGACAGCCGCAGCAGCACGCTCGATGCGGCGATCGCCAGCACGAGGGCGAGCGCGATCGCGAGGCCGGCGCGCAGGCTCATGCGCTCAAGCCGGATCGCCGCCGTCGCGCGGCCGGCGACGCAGCGCCTGCACCACCACCACGATGAACAGCAGCCCGCCGACGATGGCGATCGCACCGCCGAGCCCCATCAGCGCCATGCCCGCCACCTCCTGCGGACTGCGCAGCACCTGCGACGCGCCGGCCACCTTGCGCTGCACGCCGTAGCCGCCCGACCACACGAGCCCCGCGATGTGCAGCAGCTGCCCGCCGCCGTAGATCAGCGGCTGCCACGCGGCCAGCCTCGACGCGGGCGCGCGCAGCCCGAGCGCCGGCAGCAGCGCGTACGCCGCGCCCATCAGCGCGAGGGTCACGCCGACGATGGAGCCGTGGTAGTGCGCCGGAATGCGCACGTCGCTGCCGCGGATGACGAAGCCGATGAGCCCGCCCACGCAGAACAGCAGCATCGACGCGAGCAGCGCCGTGCGCAGCGGCCGCGCCGCGGCCGGCAGCGCCTCGGCGCGCGCGCGCCACAGCGCGAGCACGAGCGCGAGCACCACCGGCAGGATCGCGAGGCCGCCGCCGAAGCGCATCTGCCACGTGAACAGCTTCTGGTGCTCGACACTGGTGACCGGCCACGCGAGGTAGACGAGCGGCGTGACGAACACCGACGCGAGCGCCACGCCGAACAGCATCACCACGACGCGCGGCGACAGCGGCAGCGCGGCGCGCGACAGGGTCGCGAGCCACAGCCACGCCACGAGCATCAGCAAGGTCCACGCGAACTGCGCGACGTGCCCCGGGCCCCAGAAGAGCAGCTCGTAGTACGGCTTGCCGGCCACGCCTGCGTCGCGCAGGGCCCACCACGACCACGCGAACGCGGCCAGCGCCATGGCCGCCGCGACCGCCGCCGCGTTGAGGCCGAAGTGCAGCGCGCCCTCGCCCGGCAGACGCACGCCCACGCGGCCCGGCGCCGCCATCGCGCGCAAGGTGGTCGCGCCCAGCCCCGCGCCGAACAGCAGCAGCCCGTACAGGAAGACCGGCCCGTCGAGCACCGGCACGTAGTTCGACATCACCGGCGCCTCGCGCGCGACGAAGGGCGCGGCCACCATCACCGCAGCGCCGAGCGCGGCGAGCGTCCAGCCCGCCCAGCCGAGCGCGACGCGGCGCTCGCGGCCGGCCACGGTCCACAGCAGCGCGCCCATGCTGGCGAACCACACGAGCACCGACAGGTCGACGTGCACGACCAGCGCGACGTGGAAGAAGTCGGTGCCCGGCAGCCAGGCCTGCACGCCGGGCGTGCGCGCCGCCACCAGCAGCACCGAGAACACGCCCGAGGCCACCAGCGCGGCCATCGCGAGCCACAGCCAGGCGCCCGCGAGGCGGCGCCGCTCGCCGGCCGGCAGCGCGAGCGCGTAGTCGTGGGCGGGCAGCGCGAAGCGGCGCGCGCCGGCGGCGCGCGCGAGCCCGAGTCCGGTCGCGTTCATCGGATGACGATGCCTCCTTGTTCGGCCTTGAAGTCGACCAGCACGATGCGCCCGGGCGCCACGTCGAGCGCGACCTCGCGCTCGTGCGCCGGCGCCTGCGGACGCACGTCGTCGCGCACCAGCACGCGCAGGCGATGGCGGCCGGCCGCGATGGGGATGCGGCGGTAGCCGCTGGAGGCGCCGTCGCGCGCGAGGCCGGCCGGCGCGAACGACTCGTCGACCAGCACGCGGCCGTCGAGCTCCACGCGCACTTGCACCGGCGAGCGCGCGCGCTCGCAGTCCTGCGCGCTGCGCATCTGCGGCGGCAGCTTCGCGAGTTCCTCGGCGCTGCGCGTGCGGCACTCGGTGCTGATCTTGCCGGGGTGCGAGAACGACAGCCGCAGCAAGGCCTGCCCGGGCTCGAGCAGCGAGTACGGCGGCCACACCGAGAACACGCCGACCACCACGGCGAACAGCGCGTACAGCACGGCCTGGCCCGTGTAGCGGGCGAGTTCAGGCATCGCGCGCCTCCGGTTCGTCGGCGTGCGGGCGCGGGGTCGTGCCCGCTTCCGCTTCGGCTTGCGCGTGCGCGAGCGCCGCGCGGAACCGCCGCACCGCGTGCGCGAGCTCGGCCGCGTCCTCGCGCGCGGCCCAGTGCAGCCGCACGCGCTCGCGCGGCACCTGCGCGCGCGGCCACGGCTGGCGCCGGCCGGCCAGCCGCTCGGCGGTCCAGCGCGCGCCGAGGCGCCATGCGCAGTCGTCGGGCGGGCAGCCGGTGAGCAGCACGCCGTCGGCGCCGCGGCGCAGCGCGTACTCGATGAACACCGGCGGCCACTGCGCGGTGCACGGCGCGGCCAGCATCGCCGTG
>CAZFET010000313.1:0-4205 GCA_964517545.1 uncultured Burkholderiaceae bacterium | reverse complement strand
AAGGCGCCTGCGAAGAAGGCCGCCAAGAAGAAGGCGCCTGCGAAGAAGGCAGCCAAGAAGAAGGCGCCTGCGAAAAAGGCTGCGAAGAAGAAGGCCCCTGCGAAGCAGGCTGCTGCGAAGAAGGCCGCCGCTGCCCCGTCGGCTCCTGCCGCGCCGGCTGCGAAGACCGCTCTGAGCCCGCAGGCCGCATGGCCCTTCCCGACCGGCAACAAGCCGTAGTCGGACGCGGACTCCACCGCCAACCCGGCCTCGCGGCCGGGTTTTTTCTTGGCCGGGCCAGGCCGCGTCGCGGCCGTCGGCGCGTGCCGTGTCGAGCGTTTGCGGTGTCGAGCGCTCGCGGAGTGACGCGGCCTCGGACGCTCAGCGCCCGGGGCGCGTCGTCGCGCGGCCCGCGGCGCTCACATCGGCAAGGTGTCGGCGAAGCCGTGCACCGGGCGCTGGCCGCCGTGGCCGAGCACGACGGTGCGCTCGGCGCTGTCGAGCGACTCGTCGAGCGCCTGCTTCCTGCGTG
Source organism: uncultured Burkholderiaceae bacterium (assembly GCA_964517545.1). Taxonomy (GTDB): domain Bacteria; phylum Pseudomonadota; class Gammaproteobacteria; order Burkholderiales; family Burkholderiaceae_C; genus CAZFET01. Next base: position 3,694 of record CAZFET010000313.1, on the reverse strand, counting down.
CCGCACGCGCTTCGGCGCGTGCCTCCGCGCGCGCCTTGTGCTGCGCGGCGATCTCTTTTTGCAGCAGCTCGATCTGGCGGCGCATCTGCGTCGTGTGCTGCGTCGCGACCTGGCGCGACTGCTCGACCTTCTGCATGCGCGCGTGCATCTCGCCGACGCGCCGGCCGTACCACCAGCGGCAGACGAGGGCGCTCGCGCCGGCCGAGGCGGCGGCCGCGAGGGCGGTGATCATCCACGGCGTCGTGTCCATGATGGCTCCGGTTTCGGCTGGCGGGCGGACGGCTTGAGAGCCGTCAAACCACGTTAGCACCGGGGTCGGGCCACCGGCGTGAACGATTGCCGCCGGCCGTGCGCGCTGCGCACGCGCCGCGGCACGATGTCGCGCTACAGCGGCAGCGCCGTGCGATCGATCACGTGGTTCTGGCCGCCGCGCGACGCGATCTTGAGCGCGCCGATGCGGTTGCCGAGCGCCGCGCAGCGTGGCAGCGGCCAGCCGCGATCGAGCCCGTAGAGCAGCGCGGCGCGGAACGCGTCGCCGCAGCCGGTGGGGTCGACCACTTCGCGGGCCGGCACGCCGGGCACGTGCGTGCGCTCGCCGTCTGTCCACAGCTCGCAGCCGTCGGCGCCGAGCGTGACGATCACGCCGCGCAGGTGCGAGCGCGACAGCGACTCCAGCGTGTGGCCGGTGCGCTCGCACAGCATGCGCGCCTCGTAGTCGTTGAGCGCGACCCAGGTCGCCATGTCCACGAAGCGGCGCAACTCGTCGCCGTCGAACATCGGCAGGCCTTGCCCCGGATCGAACACGAACGGAATGTCCGCCGCGTGCATCTGCTCGGCGTGCCGCAGCATCGCCTCGCGGCCGTCGGGCGCGATGATGCCCAGGGTCGCGCCGCTGTCGCGCGGGATGTCGGTCAGGTGCGCGAGCGACATCGCGCCGGGGTGGAACGCGGTGATCTGGTTGTTGTCGGCGTCGGTGATGATGATCGCCTGCGCGGTGTAGGTGTCGCCGGTCTCGCGCACGAAGCGCAGGTCGAGCCCCCAGCCTTCGAGTCGCGCGCGGTAGTCGGCGCCGTCGGCACCGAGCGCGGCCATCACCAGCGGCTCGCCGCCCAGCGCCTTGAGGTTGTAGGCGATGTTGCCGGCGCAGCCGCCGAACTCGCGCCGCAAGGTCGGCACGAGGAACGACACGTTCAGGATGTGCACCTGCTCCGGCAGGATCTGCTGCGCGAAGCGGCCGTGGAAATTGGTGATCGTGTCGAACGCGAGCGAGCCGCAGATGAGGGCGGGCATGGAGACTCCGGTGGCGGGTGAAGGTCAGGGGTAGAAGATCTCGATCGCGTAGCCGCTGATGCGCTCGCCGCGGGCCGCGAGCGTGAGCTGCAGCGGCGTCTCGGCCGCCGGCGGCAGCGCCGCGTCGGCCGGGCCGCCGAAGTCGGCGGCACGCAGCACGCGGCGCGCGATGAGGCGGCCGTTGGAATCGGTGAGGCTCAACTCGATGGCCGGCATGGCCACGGCATGCTCGGCGCGGTTGCGCAGCACGACGGACAGCCGGTAGCTGTCGGGCGCATCGACCGCCGGCGCGAGTCCGCTGGACTCGACCACCACGGCGTCGAGCCGGCGCGGCGGCGCGAGCGTGCAGTCGGCCACCACGCACAGCGCGGCGAGCGGCTCGCGCAGCGCCGGCCACTTCGCCGCGAGCGAGTCGCGGAACTGCAGGCCGATCTGCAACGCGAGCGTCGCGGCGAGCGCCGTCGCGGCGAGCGTCAGCGCGATGCGCACGCCGGGCCTGCGCCAGCGCGCGGCACGGTCGGCCTCGACCACGAAGGCGGGCGCCGCCGGCTCGGGCGCGGGCAGCGCGGCCGCCTCGGCGGCGGGTTCGGCCTCGATCGCGGTGGTCGGCGACTCCACGAGCGTCGACGCTTCGGCCCGGTCCTCCGACGGGTCGTCGGCCAGCAGCGCCGTGTTGAAGCGCGCGTCGGCGAAGTCGCCCGCGCCGCCTTCCTCGGTGCCCGGCGGCGCGCGCCGCGTGCGCGGTGCCGGCGACTCCTTCCACGCGAGGCCGCCGGAGCTCTCGTGCCCGGAGTCGAAGTCGAACGCACTCGACGGCGTGGGCTCGAGCGCGATGTCGATGTCGGCGCTGCTGCCGCTGAAGGTGGCCGGCGCCTGCGCCTCGCCGTGCGTGGACGGCGTCGCCCACGGCGACGGCCACGTCGTGGTGGGCGCGTCGTCCTCGTCGTGCGGCACGCGCGCGCCGCCGCCGGCCGGCGCATCGAGCGGCGTGCGGCCGCTCGTCGAGCCCGTCGCGGCAGCGGCCGGCGCGCCCGGCGGCTGCAGCGGCGACGGCCGCGAGGACCCGCCCTCGCGCTCGAGGTCGAACAGCCCTTCGAGCGCGTTGAACACCTCCTGGCAGCGCCCGCACCGCACCCAGCCTTCCGACACCTTGAGCTGATCCTGCACGACACGGAAGACCGTGCCGCAGGCGGTGCATCGGGTGGCCAGGCTCATGGTGAATTCATGATGCCACGCGGCCGGCGGCGCGCCGCCGCCCGTGCATCAGCACCCACCCGTCCTCGCGGTCCGCGACGTCGAGCGCGAGCCACGGCGCGTAGGTCTCGCGCAGCTCGTCGGCCTGGCGCTCCAGGAGGCCCGCGAGCACGAGGTCGCCGCCCGGCGCCACGTGCGCGGCGAGCAGCGGCGCGAGCAGCTTCAGCGGCGTGGCCAGGATGTTCGCGAGCACCAGCGGGTACTCGCCCGACGACAGCTCGGGCGGCCCGGCGCGCAGCGACACGCCGTTCGCCGCCGCGTTCGCCACGGTCGCCGCGACGGCGGCCGGATCGATGTCGATCGCGTCGACCGCCCGCGCGCCGAACAGCGCCGCGCCGATGGCGAGGATGCCGGAGCCGCAGCCGTAGTCGAGCACGCGCGGCCAGCGCTGCGCGTGCGCCGCGATCCAGCGCAGGCACATGCGCGTGGTCGGGTGCGTGCCCGTGCCGAACGCGAGTCCGGGGTCGAGGCGGATCACGTGCGTGGCCGCGGCCGGCGGCTCGTGCCACGACGGCACGATCCAGAACGTGCCGGTCACCGCGACCGGCGCGAACTGCGACTGCGTGAGGCGCACCCAGTCCTGCGCCGGCACCGCCGCCACCGCGCGCACGTGCACGCCGTCGGCCCAGTCCTGCGCGAGCAGCAGGGTCGCCGCCGCGGTCGCCGCGGCCTCGTCCGGGAAGAGCGCGCGCAAGGTCGAGTGCGGCCACGCGCCGCGCGGTGCCGGCAGGCCGGGTTCGCCGTACAGCGCCTGCTCGGCATCGCTGCCGGCGTCGGCGTCCTCGACCGACACCGACAGCGCCTCGAGCTCGAGCAGCGCGTCGGACACCGTCTCGGCCACGTCGTCGCGCGCCAGCAGCACGAGCTCGTGCAAGGTGTCGGCCGGCGCGTGCGCGCTCATCTCGCGGACCGGGCGGCGATCAGCGCTTGTGCTGCGCCAACCAGCCTTCGAGGTAGTGGATGCTGGTGCCGCCCTCGACGAACTTGGCGTCGACCATCAGCTCGCGGTGCAGCGGGATGTTGGTCTGGATGCCCTCGACCACGGTCTCCGACAGCGCGATGCGCATGCGCGCCAGCGCCTGCTCGCGCGTGTCGCCGTGCACGATGATCTTGCCGATCATCGAGTCGTAGTTGGGCGGCACGAAATAGT
>CAZFET010000312.1:0-4205 GCA_964517545.1 uncultured Burkholderiaceae bacterium | reverse complement strand
CGCTGCGGCTCAACATCGTGGTCGCCATCGCGTCGGCCGTGGCGACCGCCTACTGGTACTGGCGGCGCGACATCCTCGGCACCATCCTGTGCGGCAGCGCGGTGATGCTCGCGTTCCGGCTCGGGCTGGGATGGTGAGCCGCGGTCTCGCCTGATGCCGTCGGCGCGCGCTGCGGGTCGCCGCGAGGCGCTCCGTAGAATCGCCGCGCATGAAGATCCTCCGATTCGCCGACCTCGTGAGCGCGGGCCGTGTCGCCGGCAAGCGCGTGTTCATCCGCGCCGACCTGAACGTGCCGCAGGACCACTCGCCGCAAGGCCGCGGCCGCATCACCGAGGACACGCGCATCCGCGCGTCGGTGCCGTGCATCCGCATGGCGCTCGACGCGGGCGCGGCGGTGATGGTCACGTCGCACCTCGGCCGGCCGACCGAGGGGCAGTTCAGGCCCGAGGACTCGCTCGCGCCGGTGGCCGAGCGCCTGGGCGAACTGCTCGGCCGCCCGGTGCCGCTGGTGCGCGACTGGGTCGACGGTGTCGACGTGAAGCCGGGGCAGGTGGTGCTGCTGGAGAACTGCCGCCTCAACAAGGGCGAGAAGAAGAACGACGAGGCGCTGGCGCGCAAGCTCGCGGCGCTGTGCGACGTGTTCGTGCACGACGCGTTCGGCACCGCGCACCGCGCCGAGGCCAGCACCTACGGCATCGCGCAGTTCGCGCCCGTGGCCTGCGCGGGCCCGCTGCTGGCGGCCGAGGTCGACGCGATCACGCGCGCGCTCGCGCAGCCGAAGCGGCCGCTGGTGGCCATCGTCGCCGGCTCGAAGGTGAGCACCAAGCTGACGATCCTGCAGTCGCTGGCGCAGAAGGTCGACCGGCTGGTGGTCGGCGGCGGCATCGCCAACACCTTCATGCTGGCCGCCGGCCTGCCGATCGGCAAGAGCCTGGCCGAGCCCGACCTGGCGGGCGAGGCGAGGGCGGTGATGGAGGCGATGAAGGCGCGCGGCGCCGAGGTGCCGATCCCGACCGACGTGGTGGTGGCGCGCGAGTTCAAGGCCGACGCCGCGGCCACGGTGAAGGCGGCGGCCGAGGTCGGCGCCGACGACATGATCCTCGACATCGGTCCGCAGACCGCCCAGGCGCTGGCCGCGCTGATCCGGTCGGCCGGCACGGTGGTCTGGAACGGTCCGGTCGGCGTGTTCGAGTTCGACGCCTTCGCCAAGGGCACCGAGACCCTGGCGCGCGCCATCGCCGACAGCGAGGCCTTCAGTCTGGCCGGCGGCGGCGACACGCTGGCGGCCATCGCCAAGTACGGCATCGAGGCCGACGTGGGCTACATCTCCACCGGCGGCGGCGCCTTCCTCGAGGTGCTGGAGGGCAAGACGCTGCCCGCCATCGAGATTCTCATGAAGCGCTACGCCGGCTGACACGTTCGGCGCTAATCTCCCCGTTGCCGACCACGACGAGGAGACAACGATGGGCAAGCCGCTGAGCCCGGCGGAGCAGGCACTGCGCGACGCCGCCTTCGAGTACCACCGCACGCCCACGCGCGGGAAGATCTCCGTCTCGCCGACCAAGCCGCTGGCCAACCAGCGCGACCTGTCGCTGGCCTACTCGCCCGGCGTGGCCTATCCGTGCCTCGCGATCGAGGAAGACCCGGCCTTCGCGGCCGAGTACACCTCGCGCGCCAACCTGGTCGGCGTGGTGACCAACGGCACCGCCGTGCTGGGCCTGGGCGACATCGGCCCGCTCGCCGCCAAGCCGGTGATGGAAGGCAAGGGCTGCCTCTTCAAGAAGTTCGCCGGCATCGACGTGTTCGACATCGAGCTGGCCGAGAAGGACCCCGACAAGCTCATCGACATCATCGCGGCGCTCGAGCCCACGCTCGGCGGCATCAACCTCGAGGACATCAAGGCGCCGGAGTGCTTCTACATCGAGCGCAAGCTCAAGGAGCGGCTGAAGATCCCGGTCTTCCACGACGACCAGCACGGCACGGCCATCATCTCCGGCGCCGCGCTGCTGAACGGGCTCGAGCTCGTGGGCAAGCGCATCGACTCGATCAAGCTCGTGTCCTCGGGCGCCGGCGCCGCGGCCATCGCGTGCCTCGACATCATGGTCGGGCTGGGCGTGCGGCGCGAGAACATCTTCGTGGTCGACTCGCGCGGCGTGATCCACCACGAGCGCGACGACGCGAAGGCCGGCAAGCTCGACGAGAGCAAGCAGCGCTACTGCCAGAAGACCGCGGCCCGCACGCTGGCCGACGTGATGAAGGGCGCCGACGTGTTCCTCGGCTGCTCGACTGCCGGCGTGCTGAGCCCCGAGATGGTGGCCACGATGGCCGATCGGCCGATCATCCTGGCGCTGGCCAACCCCGAGCCCGAGATCCGGCCCGAACTCGCCAGGCAGGCGCGGCCCGACTGCATCGTCGCCACCGGGCGCTCGGACTACCCGAACCAGGTCAACAACGTCCTGTGCTTCCCGTACATCTTCCGCGGCGCGCTGGACTGCGGTGCCACGCGCATCACCGAGGAGATGAAGCTCGCCTGCGTGCGCGAGATCGCCGCGCTGGCCAAGGCCGAGATCAGCGACGAGGTGGCCGGCGCCTACGCCGGCCAGGAGCTGAAGTTCGGCCCCGACTACATCATCCCCAAGCCCTTCGACGCGCGGCTCATCCTGCGCATCGCGCCGGCGGTGGCCCGCGCCGCCGCCGAGTCCGGCGTGGCCACGCGCCCGATCGCCGACCTCGACGCCTACGCGCAGTCGCTCACGCGCTTCGTCTACCAGACCGGCATGTTCATGCGGCCGGTGTTCGCGCAGGCCAAGGCGCGGCCGGCGCGCGTGGTGTATTCGGCCGGCGAGGACGAGCGCGTGCTGCGCGCGGTGCAGGTGGTGCTCGACGAGCGGCTCGCGCGGCCGATCCTCGTGGGCCGGCCCGCGGTGATCCAGATGCGCCTGGAGCGCGCCGGCCTGCGGCTGAAGATGGGCGCCGACTTCGAGGTGGTGAACCCCGAGGACGATCCGCGCTATCGCGCCTACTGGGAGGAGTACCGCGCGCTGATGGCGCGCGAGGGCGTGACGCCCGACATCGCCAAGGCGGCGGTGCGGCGCTCCAACACCGTGATCTCGGCGCTGATGGTGCGCCGCGGCGAGGCCGACGCGATGCTGTGCGGCCTGGTCGGGCGCTACGACGCGCACGTCGAGCACGTGCGCGACATCATCGGGCTGGCGCCCGGCGCGCCGTGCTTCGCCGCGATGAACGCGCTGATGCTCGAGGACCGCACCCTGTTCCTCGCCGACACCTTCGTCAACGACGAGCCCGACGCGCAGACGCTCGCGGCCATCGCCGCGATGGCCGCCGAGGAGGTGCGCCGCTTCGGGCTGCCGCCCAAGGTGGCCTTCGTCTCGCACGGCATGTTCGGCAGCTCGTCGCGGCCGTCGGCGCGGCGCATGCGCGAGGCGCGCGACCTGTTCGCGAAGCTCGCGCCGCACGTCGAGTGCGACGGCGAGATGCAGGGCGATGCCGCGCTGTCCGAGAGCATCCGCAAGGGCTTCCTGCCCGAGACCACCCTGGCCGGCGAGGCCAACGTGCTGGTGCTGCCCAACCTCGACGCGGCGAACATCCTGTTCAACGTGCTCAAGGTGACCGGCGGCCACGGCGTGACGGTCGGCCCGATCCTGCTGGGCGCGGCGCGGCCCGCGCACATCCTGACGCAGGCCTCGACGGTGCGCCGCATCGTCAACATGACGGCGCTGGCCGTGGCCGACGTGGCCGCGTCAAGTCAGAAGTAACCTTGTTGAACCGGATCGCCGCGCGGGCCGCCGGGATAATCCCGGCGGCACCCCACGAAAGGCCCGCATGCCCCGCCAGACCAAGATAGTCGCCACCTTAGGCCCGTCGTCGTCGACGCCCGAGATCCTCGAGCGCATGATCCGCGCCGGCGTCGACGTGGTGCGGCTGAACTTCTCGCACGGCACCGCGCAGGACCACATCGAGCGCGCCTCGCTCGTGCGCGAGGCGGCCAAGCGCGCGGGCAAGGAGGTGGCGATCATGGCCGACCTGCACTCCGCCGCCCTGGAACCCTGGCTGCTCCTGGCCGAGCGCAAGCGCGAACAGGGCTTGGACATCGAGGCCAGCCGTGTCTACCAGGCAGCGCTGCGCGTTGATCCCTACTGCCGCGAGGCCTGGGCCGGCCTGCAGGGCCTGGGCTTGTAGGCGGC
>CAZFET010000311.1:0-4209 GCA_964517545.1 uncultured Burkholderiaceae bacterium | reverse complement strand
CGTTCAGTCGCTCCTTGATTTAACCGGAGCAAACGAAGGCGACCGGGATCATTTCGGCAATGCCATCCAAAACCACTTGCACGTTCTCTGTTGTGAATTGATTGACGGGTATGACGGGCGCACGATGCGGAAGTTTTACGCGGAGATGCGGCTGTGGGCAGATCAACTCAAATACGAGGGAGAGCACATGGAAGAAGCTATCAAGGCTGCCGAAGTCGCAGCGTAATTCATAACCACACGCAGCAAGCGCGCAGACGCACCCATTCACTGCCCTGCGCGCTTGCTGCCTTTTCGCTTTGAAAGGACATCATCTGTGCAGACCTACAAAGACTTTCAATCCACCCAATCACAGTTCGAGCGCGACGCCAACGACAAGCACGAAGCCACCGGCTGGCTTGTCCATTGGTTCTTTCTGCTCATCGGCGCGGCGATCAGCGCCGGTGCCAGCTACTTTATCGGGCATCGCGGTCTGAGCGGCAACACCTTTTACCAACGCTTCATCGGCGCAGAGAACGCGGCGTTGTTGGTCGTGGTGGCGCTCGACGACACTTTCCTGGCGCTGTGCTACGGGATGGCAACAGTCCTGAAGACCACACAGCAGCGCGAGTTGGCCAGCCGTACCTTGTTTGTGGTCAAGGTCGTGTTGTGCACCAACATCTTGGCCGCGTTCCTGCTCATTCAGCGCGCCGCTGTGTTGCCCATCATTGAAACTTACGTGGTCTATGGTTCGCCGGTGGTGATTGGCGCAACGCTCTGGCTGTGGTGTAACCGCGCAGGCAAAAACGTAGAAAAATTGACAGCCGTCGCGTTCCACGGATTCACTTAGCTTTTGAGTGGCAGGGCAGCGAGTTTGCTGCGCAGGTATTGCAGATATTCTGGTGTGAGCGGGCTGGCCAAAACCTCGTCTAGGAGCGGCACAAAGTAGTGCAGTGAGCGGATTGGTTGGAGCGGCGGCAGCGCGGGATCGCGCAGGTAGCGGCGCGCGGCGGCTAACAGCAGCGCGCTTTCTATGGTCGTCCAGGCGAGCGGTTGCCTATACCAATGCGCCGCCAGTTGGCGGTCGCTGCGGCCGGTGCGTGGCGGCGTTTGTGGCAGGCTGAGGTATAAGGCGAGCACACGCCTGACGAATTCTTGCTCAGTCAGTTCAATGTTCAGCATAAGGTTGATTGCGGCGGGCGGCGGCTTCACGCTCGCTTTCGCGCAGGCGGTAGCTTTGGCCTTCAATCGTGGTGATGTCGGCGTGATGCGTGAGCCGGTCGAGCAACGTCGCGATGCAGGTGGCGTTGGGGAAGACTTCGTTCCAGGTTTTGAAGGCGCGGTTGCTGGTGATCAGAATGGAACAGCGCTCGTAGCGGCGATTGACCACTTCGTATAACAAATCTGCGGCGGCCGCGTCATACGAAAGATAACCAACCTCATCAATCACCAGTAGCGCCGGGCCTGCGTAGCTGTTGAATTTGCGGCGGCGTAGTTGCGGCGAATCGCAGGACAGGTCAGTCAGGATCTCAGACGCAGTGCGAAACAAGACACGATGCCCGGCTTGGACGGCGGCAAAGGCGATGTTTTTGGCGAGCATCGTTTTGCCGAGACCATTGGCGCCGAGCAGGATGAGATTGCGCTGCGCCTGAATGAATTCGAGGCTCAGCGCGCGTTCAAGCAATGGACGATCAATTTTCTTTGGCCAGTTCCAATCAAAATCGGCGAGGGGGCGAAAGCGTCCGAGGCGCGCTTGTGTGAGCAAGCGTTGCAAGTTGCGTTGGGCGTGGTCGGCCAGTTCGCGTTGGGCGAGTTCTTCCAGCAGCACACGCGGCGCAAGCCGTTGGCGCGTCGCACGGGCGAGAATGTCATCGAGTTGTTCGGCCGTCGCGCGCAGGTTGAGCTGGCGCAATTGTGCCGGCAGATCAGGCGTGCTCGTCTTTGTCGTGTAAGTTGGTCATAAGCCTCCAGGTTGTGAGTGGGAATCGAGAGATTAGCCAGATGTGGCGCGCGGCTCAGGTCCACCGGCAGCGGCGCGCGCGTACCGCGCTTGAGCCGACTGAGGATGAAAGCGACTGAAGTTGCGCGCGGCGTATTTTGTGCCAAGGCTTCGCGCACTGCGTCGGCTAAAGCCGCGGCGCCGTAATCATCCAACAATAAGAGCAATTGCGTGGTTTGGCGTGCCGGTGCTTCGCCGCGCTGAAAGGCCGCGTCCAGAAAAGTGGCAATCTCAGGCACGGCGTGCCGCAGGCGTCCGGTCGCGGTCGCGCCGAGGGCTTTGCGTTTTTCTTCCAGCAGGGCCGCCAGGTGCGTGGGGTCATCAATCCGCTGATGACGATCATAGGAACGGAGGTGGCGCGCGATTTCAGTTGCGCCAGCAAGTAAGCGTACTTGTGTGGCCGAAGCGACGAGCGTGAGCATGCGGCCGACGTAGGCGTGCGGGATCGAGTAATCATTTAGATCAAAGCGGATGTAGATCGTCTTGCCGCTACGCACCGGCTGCACCAAATCTGTCTCCAAGGGATGCGCTGGCAGCGGCAGCAGACGCGGCTGCTCTTCCTCATATATAGCGCCGACGCTGCGCGCGTCATCCCCCGGCCAGGGACGGGCGAGCGTGACGCGGTCGCGCCAGTCCCAAGCTTGTTGGTTGAGCAAGGGCAAAGTGACGAAGGGACGCGCGGCAAAGAAGGATTCGCGTACATAACGGATGGTGCGTTCGACGCGGCCTTTCTCATTGCCGCGTCGTGGTTGGCAGGGCAGCGCGGCAAAATGGTAATGGCCGCAGAGTTCGAGCAGACGTGGTTGAAAACGAATCTGGTCGCCGTGGCGTGCCAGCACTGCGCTTTTCAAATTGTCATAGAGAATGTTGCGTGGCGCACCACCAAACCAGGTAAAGGCATTGATGTGTGCTTGCAAGAAGTTTTCCAGCCGCTGGTCAAAAAAGAATTCGAGATAGAAAGCGCGGCTGTAAGCGAGCGTCAGCACGAAACAAGAAAGTTGACGACGTGCCTGTCCAATTTGAACTGAGCCGAACGAAGCCCAATCTACCTGCGCCTGTTCGCCAGGCAAGGTTGTCAGGCGGAAAAAGGCTTCGCGCGTCGCGGGCCGCAGTGGCTTGAGCGCACGACGCAACTGATGAATGGAGCCGGTGAAGCCCCGGTCACGCAGCATTTCAAGCAGACGCGTGGCGCGCAAACGCGGATACTGCTGCAAGGTCGCGCGCATGAATTCGGCATACGGGTCGGTGCTACGCGGCGGCAGCGTACGTGCGGCAGGCAGCGTAATGCGCAGCGCATTTTTGACGGTGTCGGGATGCAATTCGAGTGCAGCAGCAATCGTGCCGACCTTCCAATGTTCGGCATAAAAGAGGCGCCGAATTTCCGCGACAGTTTCCGGTGCAATCAGCGTGTTACCTCGCGTGCGCGAAGGGATTGAGCCAACGTCCGACACGCCCACACCAGCGGCAAATGAGCACGCCAAGCGCCGGGAGACGCGGCTGCGCACTGGCGGGCCAGCGCCAAGCGGACGTGCGCACGATGCCGGAAGGCGCGGTGGTTTGGGAAGTATGATCCGTCACGTTTTCTGCGCTGCTGGGTGCAGCCGGGACGAGCGGCGCGGTCGGTGGTGGCAGAGTGTGGCGGCGGCGGGCCACACGACGGCGGTAGGCGCGCTGCCGGTCACGATGATCGAGACGTCCGGCGGCGCTGCGCTGATGACGTTGGCGTGCCGCACGCCGTTGCTGCGTCCGCGCTTGCGCGCGACACGCCAGGCAGCAATAACACTGCCCGCGATCACAAGCACGACATAAAAAGAAACGCGCGCCACACCCCTGGGCGCGGCAAAAGCGCTGCCGGAGCGGCTCCGGCGCGCAGTCTAAGCTCATTGCTCGCGCAGCCTCCGATGAGTAGACAAAGGCTGCGACCAATGGCACCATCACTTCCAACGTTGATGAAGCTCGCGTGCCGCTCGCGGTAGGCAGCCCAAAAACAGAACCCCGGTTGCGTCAACAATCGGGGTTCAATATTTTGCGCGACCTCATACCGAAAAGGAATCACTCCGCCGCAGTGCTGCGCCTGCGGCGATGATACTGGTAGTCTCACTTATCGCCCTTGTTCCGTGGAACGCGACGGCTGTCAATTTTTCTACAGTTTGGCGTGCTCGTCTACACGGTTTCGTTTTCAGCCGTCAGCCGCTGTGGGTGCGCGTGATTATCAATCGCCTTGAGCTGTTTGT
>CAZFET010000310.1:0-4227 GCA_964517545.1 uncultured Burkholderiaceae bacterium | reverse complement strand
CCCGGTCGTCGAGGCGCACGTAGATGCCCGGCGCGCCGGCCACGCGCAGGCCGGTGACGGCGTAGCCCGCCAGCACCTGGATGACGGCCGTCTCCAGCCGGAACACGTACTCCTTGACGTAGATGCCGAGCCGGCGCAGGTCGACCAGCGGGTACGCGACCACCTGCCCGGGCCCGTGGTACGTGACCTGTCCGCCGCGGTTGGTGGCCACCACCGGAATGCCGCCGGGGTCGAGCACGTGCTCCGCCCGGCCGGCCACGCCCTGCGTGAACACCGGCTCGTGCTCGCACAGCCACAGTTCGTCCGGCGTGGTGTCGTCGCGCCGCGCGGTGAAGGCCTGCATCGCCTCGACGGTGGCGGCATACGGCACGCGGCCGAGGGTGCGCACGATCATGCGCGCGATGGTGGCACAGCGGCGCGCGCGGTGCGGCCCGGGGGGCGGTGGCTCAGGCGTCGTCGAAGCGCAGTTCCACGTCGCCGCGCACCCACAGGGTGAGCGCGCTGTCGGCCACGTGCAGCCCGTGCGACACGCCCACCGGCGCGAGCTGCCAGTCGCCCGCGCGCAGCAGGATGTCGCCGAGGTACAGGTCGCCGTCGAGCATCAGGCACTCCTCGTCGATGCGATGGCCATGTGCCGGCACCTGGGCACCGGGCTCGGCGCGCACGAGGTAAGCGGCCTCGACGCCGTCGGTCCACAAGGTGCGGCGGCGGATGCCCGGCGCGTACTCGTGCCACGCGGACTCGGCGTCGCGTGCGGTGGCCGCGACCGTGCCGGCGGCCGCCGGGCCTGCCGTCGCATCGGCGGCGCCGGGCCGCGGCGCGAAGCGCAGGTACACGCGCGCACCGCCGGGCGAGCGCAGACGGCGCGGCGGGCAGCCGGGCGGCGCGCCATGGAAGTCGAGCGCGCGCAGCGCCTGCGTGCCGATGTCGGGTGCGTCGAGCAGCAGCTCGCCGCGCATCACCAGACACTCGCGCTGCTGCGCGGTCGCGAGCGCGGGCGTCCACTCGGCGCCGGGCGCCAGCTCGACGATCCAGGCCCCCAGCGGCTGGCCCGGACGCAGCGCGCGCGGGTCGGCGCCCTCGCTCAGCGCGCGCAAGCGCACGCCGGGCGCCACCTCGCGCCATGGTGCATGGCGCTCGCGCACGGTGCGCAGGTCGGCGTGGCGGCGCACGCTGTCCGTCACGCGGTCGAACACGCGCTCGCGCAGCGCGGGCGCCTCGACGGCGGCCAGCAGCGAGCGCAGCCGGCGCTCGTGCGCGTCCGCGTCGGGCCCGGCCGAAGGAGTCTGCAAGGTCTTGCTCATGGTCGGTCTCACGATGCCGGATCGGGCGACAGTGCCGCGCCGAGCACCGCGCGCAGCGCACCGAGCGCGCGGCGGATGGTCGACTTGACGGTGCCCAGCGGCAGGCCGGTCTCGGCCGCGACTTCCTCGTGCGTGAGGCCGCGGAAGAACGCGAGCGACACGAGCTGCCGCGGCTGCGGCTCGAGCGTGTCCAGTGCCGCGCGCAGCGCGTCGGCGCGCCGCGACTCGGCCAGCCGCTGCGCCGGATCGGCCGCGTCGTCGGGCTCCATCGCCGCGTCGAGCTCGTCGTCCTCGACGTGCAGCTCGACACTGTCGCGCTCGACGCGGCGCAGCGCATCCAGCGCGCGGCTGCGCGCGATGGTCAGCAGCCAGGCCATCGGCCGCCCGCGCGCCGCGTCGAAGCGCGGCGCGTCGCGCCACACCTGGAAGAACACGTCCTCGGCCACCTCTTCCAGCCGCGCCGCGTCGCGCACGTAGCGGCGCAGCATCGCGAACACGCGGCGGCAGGTCGTGTCGTAGAAGGCCTCGAACGCGCGCTGGTCGCGCTCGACGATGCGCTCGAGCAGCGCGACCAGGCTCGCGTCGTCGTCGCCCGGCCGGCCGCCGGCACGGCCCGCCGCGAGCGCGTCGTTCGCGGCGTCGGTCGTCGCGAGCGTGTCGCGGTGGAGCGCGTCGTCGCGGTCGGTATCGTCGCGGTCGGTATCGTCGCGGTCGGTGTCGTCGTGATCGGCGTCGTTGCGGTCGGCATCGTCGTCGATCGCGCCGGGCGACTCGAAGCCGTCCGCGGCCTCGTCCGGCGCCACGCCCGCACCGAAGGCGGCATCGTGACCGCCGTGCATCGACGCACTCACGCGGCGCCTCGTGGGCTGCACGTCGGCAGCGTCGCTGCTCGTCATCGTCGGCTCCTCCGGTCACTCGGTCTCCCGAAGCGCATACGCCGGAGGCGGCGGTTCGGATGCAGCGGACCGGTGTCCGGACGGACGCGCGGACGAACACATGAACGGAACGGCAACGCGCGCACGCCGTCATGCCGGCACGCAGGACCGGATGCGCGCCGCGGCATCCAGCCGGGCCGGCGCTGCGTACTGCGCCGACATGCGCCGACACCACCTCACGTCCGCCGCGGCAGCCGCCCTCGCCCTGAACACCGTCCTGGCGCAGGCGCCGCCGTCCGCCCCGGCCTCGCTGCCCGAAGCCCGGGTGATCGGCCACTACGAAAACGGCATCGGCAGCGGCAGCGCCGCCAGCGAAGGCGCGGTCACGCAGCGCCTCATCGCCAACCGGCCGGCGCTGCGCGCGGCCGAGGTGCTGGAGTTCGTGCCCGGCGTCATCGTCACGCAGCACTCCGGCGACGGCAAGGCGAACCAGTACTTCCTGCGCGGCTTCAACCTCGACCACGGCACCGACTTCGCGACCTTCGTCGACGGGATGCCGGTCAACATGGTCAGCCACGCGCACGGCCAGGGCTACTCGGACCTCAATTTCCTGATCCCGGAGCTGGTCGCGCGCATCGACTACCGCAAGGGACCGTACCGCGCCGCCGACGGCGACTTCTCGTCGGCCGGCAGCGCGCGCTTCTCGCTCGTCGACGAGCTGCCGCGTGGGCTGGCGCAGTTCACGCTCGGCGAGCACCGCTACCGCCGCGTGCTGCTGGCCGACAGCACGGCACTGGCCGGCGGCAGCCTGCGCGGTGCGGGCGAGGCGGCCACGCACGACGGGCCCTGGCAGCTGCCGCAGGACCTGCGACGGTTCAACGGCTGGCTGCGCTGGAGCGAGCGCAGCGCGGCGCGCTCGCGCAGCCTCACGCTGATGGCCTACGACGCGCGCTGGACCGCCACCGACCAGATCCCGCAGCGCGCGGTGGACTCCGGCCGCATCGACCGCTTCGGCTTCGTCGACCCGACCGACGGCGGGCGCGCGCAGCGCCTGAGCCTGTCGGGCCAGTGGCGCGAAGTCGCCGACGGCGGCGAGTGGCGCGCCAGCGCCTACGCCATCGGCTCGCGACTGAACCTGTTCTCCAACTTCACCTACTTCCTCGACGACCCGGTCGACGGCGACCAGTTCGAGCAGGCCGAGCGCCGCCGCCTGGTCGGCGGCGAGCTGGCCCGCCGCATCGACTTCGCGTGGGGCGGTCGCGAGCAGCAGCTCACGCTGGGCGTGCAGGCGCGCCACGACCGGCTGCAACCGGTGGGTCTGTACGCGACGGCCGCGCGCCAGCGCCGCGCGACCACGCAGGAAAGCCGCGTGCGCCAGACGCAGCTCGGCGCGTTCGCCGAACTCGGCACCGAGTGGACGCCGTGGCTGCGCAGCGTGGCGGGGCTGCGCGTGGACGGCTGGCGCGCGCGCGTGGCCAGCAGCATCGCGGCAAACGGCGGCAGCGCGTCGGACACGCTCGCCGCGCCGAAGCTCTCGCTGGTGTTAGGTCAGTGGGCGAAGACCGAGCTGTTCGCCAACGCGGGGCGCGGCTTCCACAGCAACGACGCGCGCGGCACGGTGGCGCGCGTGTCGCCGAAGGCCGGCACGCCGGTCGATGCGGTGCCGCCGCTCGTGAAGAGCCGCGGCGCCGAGCTCGGCGCGCGCACCGAGCTCGTGCCGGGCCTGCAGAGCTCGCTCGCGCTGTGGCGGCTGGACCTCGACAGCGAGCTGGTGTTCGTGGGCGACGCCGGCGACACCGAAGCCGCGCGCGCCAGCCGCCGACGCGGCATCGAGTGGAACAACCACTGGACGCTCGACGCGCTGGGCGCGCCAGGCTGGCTGGTCGACCTCGACCTCGCCGCGTCGCGCGCGCGCTACCGCGACACCGCGCCGGAAGGCGACCGCATTCCCGGCGCAGTGGACCGCGTGGCCTCGTTCGGCGTGACGTGGGCGCCCGAAAGCGGGCGCTGGTTCGGGCAGTTCCAGCTGCGCCACTTCGGCCCGCGCG
>CAZFET010000309.1:0-4229 GCA_964517545.1 uncultured Burkholderiaceae bacterium | reverse complement strand
TCGACGACGCGATCACCGAGGCGTCGCTCGCGGGCGACGCGCCGGCCGACTACCCGTTCGCGGCCGAGCTGGCGTTCGCGCACCGCTTCGCCAGGGCGCTGAAGGCGCGGCGCGAGCAGGTGCGCGGCAAGCCCGAGAACTTCACGCGCCCGGACTACAGCTTCAAGCTCGAAGGCCGCGACGGACAGGAGCCCGACGGCAGCGAGACGGTGCGCATCGTGCCGCGCCGCCGCGGCGCACCGCTGGACCTGATCGTCTCCGAGGCGATGATCCTGGCCAACAGCACCTGGGGCGGCTGGCTCGACGAGCTGGGCGTGCCGGCCATCTATCGCAGCCAGGCCAGCCTCGCGCCGGGCGTGAAGGTGCGCATGGGCACCAAGGCGCTGCCGCACGCCGGCATGGGGGTCAAGCAGTACTGCTGGGCCACCTCGCCGCTGCGCCGCTACGTGGACCTGGTGAACCAGTGGCAGATCGTCGCCTGCGCACGCCACGGCCGCACGGCGCCGCTGGCCGCGCCGTTCAAGCCGAGGGATGCGTCGCTGTTCTCCATCGTCTCGGCGTTCGACGCGGCGTATGGCGCCTATGCCGACTTCCAGGCCGCGATCGAGCGCTTCTGGACGCTGCGGTGGCTCGAGCAGAACGGGGTGTCCGAGCTCGACGCCGCGGTGCTGGGCAACGGGCTGGTGCGCGCCGACGGCTTGCCGCTCGTGGCGCGCGCGCTCGGTGCCGACGCGCTGCCGCGCGGCGCGCGCGTGCGCGTGCGCATCGCCGGTGCCGGCCTGCTGTCGCTCGACGTGCACGCGAGCGTGGCGGCGCGCCTCGACGACGCGTCGACGCCGGCCGACGACGCGCCGGTCGACGACGACGACGTCGAGTCCGCGGCCGCAGCGCCGATCGCGCTGGCCATCGACCTGGCCGACGCCGAGCCGCCGGCCACGCCTGCATCGCTCGCGCAGGAGTGAGCACGATGCAGTGGCTGCGCAACCTCACCACCTTGCAGATCGCGCTGATCGTCTCGATCGGCGTGCACGCGGCGCTGCTGACCGTGCGCTTCGTCGACCCCGAAGGCTTCGAGCGCGTGTTCCGCGACACGCCGCTGGAGGTCATCCTCGTCAACTCGCGCTCCGGCGAGCGCCCCGAGCGTGGCAAGGAACAGGCGATCGCGCAGGCCAGCCTCGCCGGCGGCGGCGAGGCCGAGCGCGGCCGGGCGAGCTCGCCGCTGCCGCCGTCGGCGCAGATCGAGATCGGCGAATCCGACGAGGAGCAGCGCCGCCGCGTCGAGCAGCTGCAGGAGGCGCAGCAGCAGCTCCTCGCGCAGCTGCGCCGCGAGATGGCGCTGCTGCCGCCGCCCGACCCGCGCCGCGAGACCGGCACGCCGCAGGAGCGCGAGCAGGAGGAGCGCCGCCGCCAGCTCGTCGAGCTGCTGGCCCAGATCGAGAAGCGCATCAACGCCACCAACGCGCGGCCGAAGCGCCGCTTCATCAGCCCGGCCACGCGCGAGGAGTCCTACGCGCTGTACTACGACAGCCTGCGCCGCCGCATCGAAGACCGCGGCACGCGCAACTTCCCCGAGCACAACGGGCAGAAGCTCTACGGCGAGCTGGTGATGAACATCTTCATCGACGCGCGCGGCCGCGTCATCGAGACCGAGATCGTGCAGCCGTCGCACTCGCGCGTGCTCGACCGGCGCGCCGCGGCCAGCGTGCGCGCGGCCGGGCCGTTCGGCCCGTTCAGCGACCGCATGCGCGCCGAGGCCGACCAGCTCGTGGTCACCTCGAAGTTCAGGTTCACCCGCGACGAGGGGCTCGCCACCGAGCTCGCCGCGCCGCGCTGACGGGCCCGGGCGTGGAGCGCTACGCGGTGATCGGCAATCCGGTCGAGCACAGCCGCTCGCCGTTCATCCACGCGCGCTTCGCGGCGCAGACCGGCGAGCCGCTCGAGTACGGCCGGGTGCTCGCGCCGCTCGACCGCTTCGCCGAGACGGTGCGCGAGTTCGCCGACCGCGGCGGGCGCGGCTGCAACGTCACGGTGCCGTTCAAGTTCGAGGCGCCGCGCCTGGCCGCGCGCTGCACGGCCCGCGCGCAGCTGGCGCAGGCGGCCAACGTGCTGCGCTTCGACGCCGCCGATGCGGGCGGCTGGCTGGCCGACAACACCGACGGCATCGGCCTCGTGCGCGACGTCGAGCGGCACGCCGGCTGGCCGATCGCCGGGCGGCGCGTGCTGCTGGCCGGCGCCGGCGGCGCCGCGGCCGGCGTGCTCGGGCCGCTGCTGCAGGCGCGGCCGCGCGAGCTGCTGGTGGTGAACCGCACGCACGAGCGGGCCTCCGCGCTCGTGGCGCGTCACGCCGCGCTGGCGCGCGAGCTCGGCGTGGCGCTCGACGCTGCGCCGCAACCGCCGCGCGGCGCGCGCTTCGACCTGCTGGTCAACGCCACCAGCAGCAGCCTGCACGGCGCCGCGTCGCCGGTGCCGGCCCCGGTGATCGGCCGCGACAGCCTCGCCGTCGACCTGATGTACGGCCCGGCGGCACGTGCGTTCCTCGACTGGGCGCGCGCGCACGGGGCGCAGGCGCGCGACGGCCTGGGCATGCTCGTCGAGCAGGCGGCCGAGGCGTTCTTCGTGTGGCGCGGCGTGCGGCCCGACACGGCGCCGGTGCTGGCCGAGCTGCGCGCCGAGGTCGACGCGGAGGCGGCATGAGACCCGCCGTGCGCCAGCTCGGCCGCTTCGTCGCGCTGGCGGCGATCTCGTTCGTCGCGCTGCAGGCGTACTTCGCGCTGCGCGTGGCGGCGATGGCGGTCGTCGATCCGCAGAGCACCACCTTCCAGCGCTCCGAGGCGTGGCGGCTGGCGGTGGAGCAGCGACGCATCCTGTGGAGCCAGGAGTGGGTGGACTACGAGCGCATCTCCGCGCACCTCAAGCGCGCGGTGGTCGCCAGCGAGGACGCGACCTTCGCCGAGCACAGCGGCGTCGAGTGGGACGCCATCGAGAAGGCGTGGGAGAAGAACCTGCGCGCCGAGGCGCGCGCTGAACGCCTGAACGAGCAGCGCTTCGCGCAGGCCCCGCCGGCCCGCAGCGCCGATCCGCCGCGCACGCCGCCGCGCGCCGAGCCCAAGCTCGTGGGCGGCTCGACCATCACGCAGCAGCTCGCCAAGAACCTGTTCCTCAGCGGCGAGCGCAGCATCGCGCGCAAGGCGCAGGAGTTCGTCATCACCTTGATGCTCGAGGCGCTGCTCGACAAGCGCCGCATCCTCGAGATCTACCTCAACAGCGTCGAGTGGGGCGAGGGCCTGTTCGGCGCGCAGGCCGCGGCGCGCCACTACTTCCGCGTCGATGCCGCGCAGCTCGGCGCGTGGCCGGCCGCGCGGCTGGCGGTGATGCTGCCCGCGCCCAAGCGCTTCGAGAAGCGACCGAACTCGGCCTACGTCGCCGGCCGCGCGTCGGTCATCGTCGCGCGCATGGGCGCGGTGGAGATTCCCTGACATGAGCCTGCAGCACGAGATCGCGGCCACGGCCGCCCGGCTGATCGTCGACGAGGGCATGGAGTACGGCCCGGCCAAGCGCAAGGCCGCGCAGGCGTTCGGCGTGCGGCCGCACCAGCTGCCGGACAACGACCTGGTCGAAGACGCCGTGCGCGAGCACCTGGCCGTGTTCCACGCCGACACGCAGCCGGCCGAGCTGGCCGCGCTGCGCGGCGTGGCGCGCGAGTGGATGCAGCGGCTGGCCGAGTTCCGCCCGCATCTGGCGGGCGCCGTGTGGCGCGGCACCGCCACGCGGCTGTCGGCGGTGCACCTGCAGCTCTTCTGCGACGACCCGAAGTCGGCCGAGATCGCGCTGCTGAACCAGGGCATCGACTTCGAGGTGGCACAGGCCACCGGCGGACGCGGCGAGCCGGTCGACGTGCTCGTGTTCGCGGCGCGCTGCGACCCGCTCGGCGAACGGGCCACCGTCCGCCTGACCATCCTCGACCACGACGATCTGCGCGGCGCGCTCAAGCCCGACGCGCGCGGCCGCACCGCCTGCGGCGACCTGCGCGCGCTGGAGCGACTGCTCGAGGCCGGGCCGTGAAGCGCCGCGCGCTGGTGATCGGCGCGGCAGGCGGCCTGGCCGCGGCCGCCGGTCTCGGCGTCGCGGTGTGGCGCCACGGCGCGCGCGGCGATCCGGCGCTCGCGGCGCTTTGGTCCACCCCCTTCGAGCAGCCCGGCGGCGGCCGCCTGTCGTTCGCCGGCTGGCGC
>CAZFET010000308.1:0-4246 GCA_964517545.1 uncultured Burkholderiaceae bacterium | reverse complement strand
GATGGCCGCACCGGTGACCGCCGCCACCACCGGCTTGTAGCAGCCCAGCAGCGCGCGCATGAACTGGAACACCGGCGAGTCGGCCGCGTCGCTGCCGCCGGCGCCGGGCGGGCGCCTGAGGAAGTCCTCGACGTCGTTGCCGCTGGTGAAGATGCCGGGCTGGCCGGTGACGAGGATCGCGCGCACCGACGCGTCGAGCTGCGCGTCGAGGATGGCGTCGGCCATCTGCTGGTACATCGCGACGGTGATCGCGTTCTTCTTCTCGGGCCGCGCGATCTCGATCGTCGCGACACCTTCGTGCGTGGCGGTGCGGATGCTCATCTCGTCTCCATCGTCATGAACCGGGTCAGGTGTGGCCACAAGGTGGCCTCGAAGCGGCGGCGGAAAAAGCCGAAGTGTCCGATGCGGCGCGCGCCCACGTCGCGCGGCGCGATGCGCCGCATGATCTTCGGCGCGCCCGAGTAGAAGCCGTGGATCGACTCGGTGTTGCGGGCCGACATGTACTCGTCGTCGGTGAACGACAGCGACAGGATCGGCGTGGCGATGCGCGCATAGCGCTCGCGCCGCTCGGGGCCGCCGTCGCGCATCAGGTAGTCGCGGTGCAGGCACCAGTGGCGCCACTGCGCCATCACGCCGCGCGGCAGGTCGCCCACCTTGCGCAGCGAGCGGCCGGGGAAGTAGCCGGCCACGCGCAGCGCGATCGGCGTCACCACGAACCACAGCCACCACACGTACAGGCGCAGCTTCCACGCGTTGTGCAGCCAGTAGCCGCTGCCGCAGGCCACGGTGACCATGCGCGTCACGCGCTCGAGGCCGGGCACGCGGCCGAGGATCTGGCCGCCGAGGCTGTGGCCGATCCACGTGATGGGCGCCGCGGGGCCGAGCTGCGCGTCGAGCCAGCGCAGCGCGGCGCCGGCGTCGCGCTCGGCCCAGGTGACGACGTCGGCCTCGAGCTCGCGCAAGGCGCCGCGGCGCGACGCGCCGATGCCGCGGTAGTCGAAGCACAGCACGAGCTGGCCCTGCGTGGCCAGCCAGTCGGCGAGGTCGTGGTAGTAGCGCTGCGACACGCCCATCGCCGGCGCGATCAGCACGCCGCCGCGCGCGCTCGACGCATCGCCGAACAAGGTGCCGTGCAGGGCGAAGCCGTCGACGGCACGGATCTCGACATGGCGGCGGGTGGAAACGGTGTGCGTACGGCTCATGTTCCGGGGGCTCCTGCGGGTGGGGACGACGGTCACGTCGCCCCGGCGGGGCGACGGTCGTGAGTCGTCGCGGCAGGGCCCGCCATGACGGGTGAAAGCCCCGGGGTCGCGGCGGCCGGCGGCAGCGCCAGGTCGCGCAGCAGCGGCCACACGGCCGAGGCCGCGGGCCGGAACACGCCGAAGTGGCCGATGCGGCGCAGGCCGAGCAACGCGGGGTCGATCACGTGCCGCCGCACGTCGGCCGCGCCGGCCAGCCGCTGCTGCACGCGCTGCAGCGCCGGCGCGGTGGCGAAGACGTCGTCGCGCGGCGCGAGCAGGTGCACGGGCGGCAGCGCACGCGCGTACAGCGCGCGGGCGCGCGGGTCGTCGAACGGATCGCGCCAGGGGCGCAGCGCCCACTGCATGGCGATGCCGCGCGGGAGGTCCTCGCCCAGCCGCAGCGTGCGGCCGGGGAAGTAGCCGACCAGCCCGGTGACCAGCGGCATCGCGCCGTGCCACAGCAGCGCCATCGGCCAGCGCTGCGGTTGCGGCCAGTCGCGCCAGTACGCCGTCTGCGCGCCCACGAGCAGCAGCCGCTCGAGCCGCGTGGCCAGCGCGGCGGTCGGGCCGAGGAAGCCGCCGATGCTGTGGCCGACATAGCCCACGCGCGCGTGCGCCGCGAGCGCGTGGGCGAGCACCGCGTCGATGTCGTCGGCCCAGTCGGGGAACGCGGCCTCGAAGCCGCGCAGCCGCGCCGGCCGCGAGCGCGCGACGCCGCGGTAGTCGAACGTGTACGCGGCGACGCCCTGCGCCGCGAGCCAGGCCGCGAAGCCGCGGTAGAAGCCCTGCGGCACGCCGGTGGCACCGGCGATCACGACGGCGCCGCGATCGCCCGCGGCGGACGGCGCGAAGGCGGTGACGGCGAGCTCGACGCGGCCGGCCGCCTTCAGGGTGAAGCGCCGGCCGTGGCCGTCGAGGCCGGCCGCCGCCGTGCCGCCGGCCCGCGGACCGCCGTCAGCCTCCGGAGCCAGCGCACTCATGGACATCGTGGGACGTCGTGCCGCGCGCGGGGACTGCCGCACCCGCGCATCAGACGCGCTCGAAGATGCCCGCCGCGCCCTGGCCGGTGCCCACGCACATGGTCACCATGCCGTACTTCAGGTTGCGCCGGCGCAGCGCGTGCACGACGGTCGCCGCGCGGATCGCGCCGGTCGCGCCGAGCGCATGCCCGAGCGCGATGGCGCCGCCCGTCGGGCTGACCTTCGCCGGGTCGAGGCCCACGGTGTCGATCACGGCCAGCGACTGCGCCGCGAACGCCTCGTTCAGCTCGATCCAGCCGATGTCGTCGAGCGTCAGCCCCGCGGCCCTGAGCGCCACGGGAATCGCCTCGACCGGGCCGATGCCCATGATCTCGGGCGGCACGCCGCGCGAGGCGAAGCTCACGAAGCGCGCCAGCGGCTTCAGGTCGAACTGCTTGACCGCCCTCTCCGACGCGAGGATCAGGCAGCCCGCGCCGTCGCTGGTCTGCGAGCTGTTGCCCGCGGTGACGCTGCCCTTGGCGGCGAACACCGGCTTGAGCTTCGCCAGCGCCTCGAGCGTGGTGTCGGCGCGCGGGCCTTCGTCGAGCGAGACCGTGCGCGTCTTCGTGATCACCTCGCCGCTGGCCAGGTCGGGCAGGCGCTCGAGCACGTCGACCGGCACGATCTCGTCGCTGAACTCGCCGGCCGCCTGCGCGGCCAGCGCCTTGCGGTGCGAGGCGAGCGAGAACTCGTCCTGGCGCTCGCGCGAGATCTTCCAGCGCTCGGCCACCTTCTCGCCGGTGAGGCCCATGCCGTAGGCGATGCCGACGTTCTCGTCCTTCAGGAAGATGGCCGGGTTCATCGACGGCTTGTTGCCGCTCATCGGCACCATGCTCATCGACTCGGTGCCGCCGGCGATCATCACGTCGGCCTCGCCGACGCGGATGCGGTCGGCCGCCATCTGCACGGCGGTGAGGCCCGACGCGCAGAAACGGTTGACCGTCACGCCGCCCACCGACGACGGCAGGCCCGCCAGCAGCGCGGCGATGCGCGCGACGTTGGCGCCTTGCTCGCCTTCGGGCATGGCGCAGCCGATGACGGCATCCTCGATCGCCTTCGGGTCGAGGCTCGGCACGCTGCGCAGCGCGGCCTGGATCGCCGCGACCAGCAGGTCGTCGGGTCGGGTGTGGCGGAAGTAGCCGCGGCCCGACTTGCCGATGGGCGTGCGCTGCGCGGCGACGATGTAGGCGTCCTGGACTTGCTTGCTCATGTGCGTCGCTCCGGTCAGTTGCGCACGGGCTTGCCGGTCTGCAGCATGCCCATGATCCGTTCCTGCGTCTTGGGGTGCTCGAGCAGCGAGCAGAAGTGCTTGCGCTCCAGGGTCATCAGGTACTCCTCGGTGACCAGCGAGCCGGCCTCGACCTCGCCGCCGCACACCACGTCGGCGATCAGGCTGGCGATGTGGAAGTCGTGCTGGCTGATGAAGCCGCCGTCGCGCATGCCGACGAGCTGCGCCTTGATGGTGGCGATGCCCGAGCGGCCGGCCACCGGGATGAGCGCCCGGTGCGGCGGACGCCAGCCCGAGGCGTGCAGGGCCCTCACCTGCTCCATCGCGACGTGCAGCAGCTCGTCCTTGTGCGGCACGATCACGTCGCTCCACAGCAGGTAGCCGAGCTTGCGGCTCTCGAGGGCGCTGGTGCCGACCCTGGCCGTCGCGGCGGCGGTGAAGCCTTCCTTGATGAAGTTCAGCAAGTCGGTGCCCGGCGCCGCGGCGGCGCACTCGGCCGCGCGTCGCGCGATGTACGCGAGCCCGCCGCCGCCGGGGATCAGGCCGACACCCACCTCGACGAGGCCGGCGTAGGTCTCCATGTGCGCGACACGCCTGGCGCTGTAGACCGCCAGCTCGCAGCCGCCGCCGAGCGCGAGCCCGCGCATCGCCGAGACCACCGGCACCGCGGCGTAGCGGATGCGCAGCATCGCGTCCTGCAGCTTCTTCTCCTCGGGCGCGATCCCCTTGGCGCCGCGCCTCATGAACACCGGCAGCAG
>CAZFET010000307.1:0-4251 GCA_964517545.1 uncultured Burkholderiaceae bacterium | reverse complement strand
CACGATCAGCACCGCCACCAGCGACACGATGGCCGTGTACAGGGTCGCGCCGATCAGTTTGGCCTTCAGCGCCTGGCGCTCCTCGAGGTCGTCGGCCAGGCGTTCGAGCACGGTGCCGAGTGCACCGCTCTGCTCGCCGGCGGCGACCACCGCGCGGTAGACGTCGTCGAACTCGCGCGGCGCGGCGGCGAGCGCGCGCGCGAACGGCGAGCCGGCGTTGACCTCGGCGCGCAGGTGCGCGATCAGCTCGCGCTGCTTCGCGTCCTCGGCCTCGTCGGCCAGCGCGGTGAGCGCGCGTTCCAGCGGCAGGCCCGACGCGACGAGCCCGGCGAGCTGGCGCGTCCACACCGCCAGCGCGGTGGCCGAGAACACGCGCCGCTGCAGCAGGCCGCGCAGCACGTCGGTCTGCGCCGCCGCGGCCGCCACCTGACGCACGTCCAGCGGCACCAGCGACTGCGCGCGCAGCTGCGCGCGCGCCGCGCGCGCGTTGTCGGCCTCCAGCAAGCCGGTGGTCGACTTGCCGGCGGCGTCGATCGCCTCGAAGCGGTAGGCGGGCATGGTGGATGACGATCAGTCCGGTGCGGGCGCGCGGTGGGCCGGCAGGGCGCGGTGCGACGAGCGTGCGGGACCCACGTTCATTCGCGCGTGACCCGGATCACCTCTTCGGCCGACGTGATGCCGGCGGCGACCAGCCGCTCGCCGTCCTCGCGCATCGGGCGCAGGCCGGCGGACTCGGCCGCGACGAAGATCTGCGACTCGGCGGCGCGGTTGTGGATGAGCGCGCGCACCTGGTCGTCGGCGACCATCAGCTCGTACACGCCGGTGCGGCCCTTGTAGCCGGTCATGCCGCACTCGGCGCAGCCCACCGGATGCCAGCGGCCGCGCTCGTCGCGCCGCTTGCAGTGCGGGCACAGCTTGCGCACCAGCCGCTGCGCCAGCACGCCGAGCAGCGAGCTCGACAGCAGGAACGGCTCGACCCCCATGTCGGTGAGCCGCGTCACCGCGCTCGGCGCGTCGTTGGTGTGCAGGGTGGCCAGCACGAGGTGGCCGGTGAGCGAGGCCTGGATGGCGATCTGCGCGGTCTCGAAGTCGCGGATCTCGCCGATCATGATGACGTCGGGGTCCTGCCGCAGGATGGCGCGCAGCGCCTTGGCGAAGGTGAGTTCGATCTTCGGGTTGACCTGCGTCTGGCCGATGCCGGGCAGCTCGTACTCGATCGGGTCCTCGACCGTCAGCACGTTCGTCGTGGCGGTGTCGATGCGCTGCAACGACGCATACAAGGTGGTCGTCTTGCCCGAACCCGTCGGGCCGGTGACGAGCACGATGCCGTGCGGCTGCGCGATGAGCTTGGAGAACGCGGCGAGCACGTCGCCGCTCATGCCCAGCGACTCGAGGCTGAACTTCGACTCGCTCTTGTCGAGCAGGCGCAGCACCGCGCGCTCGCCGTGCGCGCTGGGCAAGGTGGACACGCGCACGTCGATCGCGCGCTGGCCGATGCGCAGCGAGATGCGCCCGTCCTGCGGCAGCCGCTTCTCGGCGATGTCGAGCTCGGCCATGATCTTCAGGCGCGAGATCAGCGCCGCGTGCAGCGCCTTGTTCGGCCGCACCACCTCGCGCAAGGTGCCGTCGACGCGGAAGCGCACCGACGAGCTGCGCTCGTAGGGCTCGATGTGGATGTCGCTCGCGCCGTCCTTCGCGGCCTGCGTCAGCAGCGCGTTGAGCATGCGGATGATCGGCGCGTCGTTGGCCGCCTCGAGCAGGTCCTCGACGGCCGGCAGCTCCTGCATCAGGCGCGTCAGGTCGACGGCGCTCTCGACCTCGCCGACCACCGCCGCCGCGCTCGACTCGCCGCCCGCGTAGGCCGCCGCGATGCGCTGCGCGAGCGCCGCGGCGTCCTCGCGCTCGAGCTGCTGCACGTCGTACACGCGCAGCACTTCCGACAGCGCCGGCAGCGGCACGCCGTCGGCCGCCCACAGCACGCGCTGCGCGCCGTCGTCCTCGAGCAGCAGCGTGTGCGCCTTGGCGAAGGCGTAGGGCAGCGGATGGCGCGAGCCCATGCGCGTCACCGCACCGGCTGCGGCGTGCCGCCTTGCGCGGGCGGCGCGGGGGACGGGGCCGGGGACGGGGCCGGCGCCGGCGCCGGCGACGGCGCGCGCATCGGCGGCAGCACCGGCGCCTCGTTGACCGGCACGGTCACGCTCGGCGCGGGCTGCGAATCCTTCTGCAGCGCGCGGATCTGCTCGTAGCGGTCGAGCGTGAGCTGCTCGGCCGACGCCGCGGTGCGCAGCACCACCGGCCGCAGGAAGACCATCAGGTTGGTCTTGCGCCGCGTACGGCTCTCGCTGCGGAACAGCCCGCCGAGCACCGGCACGTCGCCGAGGCCCGGCACCTTGTCCTGCGAGTTGTTGAACTCGTCCTTCAGCAGCCCACCCAGCACCATGATCTGGCCGTCGTCGACCTCGACCGTCGACTCGATCGAGCTCTTGTTGGTGATCGGGCCGGCCGAGTTGGTGGTGCTGCTGGTGGTGCCCTGCACGACCGAGGAGTTCTCCTGGAAGATGGTCATGCGCACCTTGCCGCCTTCGCCCACCTGCGGGCGCACGCGCAGGGTGAGGCCCACGTCCTTGCGCTCGATGGTCTGGAACGGGTTGACCGCGCCGCTGCCGGTGCCGGTGTTGGTGAACTGGCCGGTGACGAACGGCACGTTCTGGCCGTTGACGAACTTGGCCTCCTCGTTGTCGAGCGCGATCAGGTTGGGCGTGCTCAGGATGTTGGCGCCGGTGTTGGTCTCGAGGAAGCGCGCCAGCGCGGCCAAGGTGTAGACGCCGCCGAAGTTGCGGATCAGGCCGATGTTCAGGCCGGCGCCCGGCGCCACCTGCCCCGACGGCGCGCCGATCGCGAGGTTGACGATGTTGTTGCCGCCGGCGCCGAAGTTGGTGCCCGCGGCCAGCAGGTTCTTGTCGCCGTCCTTGCCGAGCAGGCCCTGCCACTGGAAGCCGAACTCGGCGGCTTTGGTGGCGTCCATCTCGACGATCATCGACTCGATGAACACCTGCGCGCGGCGCGAGTCGAGCTGGTCGATGACCGCGCGGATCTGCCGGTACACCGGCTCCGGCGCCGTGATGATGAGCGAGTTGGTGGCCGGGTCGGCCTGGATGAAGCCGCCGGTCGACGGCGCCGCCTGCGGCGAGATGGGCGCGGTGGCCTGCGGCGACGCGCCGCCGCCGGCCGCGCCGCCGGCGGGCTGCGCCATCACCGGCGTGGCGCCGCCACCGCCGCCGGCCGGGGCACCGCCGCCGGTACCGCCGCTGTAGGCGGCGCGCAGCACGGTCGCGAGCCGGGTGGCGTCGGCGTTGCGCAGGTAGACCACGTAGATGTTGCCGGCCGGCCCGCCGCCTTGCATCGGTCGGTCGAGCTTCTCGACGATGCCGCGCACCACGTTCAGCCGCGCCGGGTTGGCCGCGCGCACGATGAGCGAGTTGCTGCGCGGATCGGCGATCACCGAGGTCGCGCCGCCGCCCGCGGCGGCGGCCGGGCCGGGCACCGGCTGCGAGTCGGCCAGGCGCTGCGCGAGCGGCGCGACGTCGGAGGCGACTGCGTGCTGCAGCGGAATCACCTCGACGTCGCCGGCCGCCGGCATGTCCATCGCGGCGATGATGCGCGCGATGCGCTGCAGGTTCTCGGCGTAGTCGGTGATGACCAGCGTGTTGTTGCCCGGGTTCGCGTTGATCGTGTTGTTCGGGCTGATCAGCGGCCGCAGCACCGGCACGAGGTTGTTCGCGTTCTCGTGGCTGAGCCGGAAGATCTGCGTCATCACCTGGTCGCCGCGGCGCGGCACCTCGCCGACGGCCACGGTGCCGGCCTGCAGCTTGGCGTCGGCCTCGGGCACGACCTTCAGCAGCCCGGCGGTCTCGACCACCGTGAAGCCCAGCCCGCGCAGCGCCGACAGGTAGTTCAGGTACGCCTCGCGCACCGTGACCGGCTGTTCGCTGTAGACCGTGATCGTGCCCTTGACGCGCGGGTCGACCACGATCGGGCGCTCGAGCATCGCGGAGAACGCGCGCGTCACCGCGTCGATCTCGGCGTTGACGAAGTTCAGCGTGACCGGCGTGCGCGACTTCAGCGCCGGGCTGTGCGCGCTGGCGGCGGCACTGCCGCGCGCGGGCGACTGTGCGGCCGCGGGCTTCGAGGCCGGTGCGGCGGCCGGCGCCGGCGCGGCGGTCTGCGCGAACGGCGCGGGCGCGCCGGCGA
>CAZFET010000306.1:408-4281 GCA_964517545.1 uncultured Burkholderiaceae bacterium | reverse complement strand
CGCGTGCCGGTGAACGTGCAGGTGCCGGGATCGACGGCACACGCGACCCAGTTGGGGGCAGGTGCAGGTGCAGGTGCAGGTGCAGGTGCAGGTGCAGGTGCTGGCGCTGGCGCTGGCGCTGGCGCAGGCGCAGGCGCAGGCGCAGGCGCTGGAGCCGGTGCCGCATCGGCGAGCCAGCAGCTCTTGCGCTGACCCGGCGCGGGATCGCCGGCCGTGCCGCCGAAGCTGCTGATGTCGCACCAGACGCTGCCGGTCTTGACGGCATCGACATAGTTGGCGGTCGTGCTCAGGCCGAAGCGCACGGTGCGCGTGCCGGTGAACGTGCAGGTGCCGGGGTCGACCGCGCACAAGGTCCAGGTGGTCGCGGCGTCCTTCGCGCTTTCGCGCGCGGCGCCGGTCCTCGAAGCTTCCGGGTCACCGCCCCCGCAGGCGGTCAACAGGCCGGCCGCACTCATCAGCGCCGCCAGGGTCTCGAGTCGCGTCGCACGCGACCTGCCACGCGAGTGCCCAACCCACATTTTTTGTGCCTCGTGATGGTCTCCGGCGACGAGCGCATCGCGAATCGACGATGCCCGTGCGCCGTGAGATTCATCCTACGAGGCGATCCGACGACTCCGCGTGTCGCGGCCCCCTCGACGCGCGGGGGCGTCCACGCATTCGCGTGGGGTGGTCGAAGCGGCGTCGCCGACCGAGGGCGCGCGCGAGTCCGAGTCGCCGGCGTCGCGTGTGCGCGCCCTCACTGCGCCTGGTATCGCGCCAGCCGCTGCGGGTCGAGGATGCGGATGTCGCGCTTGTCGATGTCGATGAGGCCGGCGGCCTCGAGTTCGTGCAGCACGCGCGAGAAGTACTCCGGCGTGAGCGACAGGCGCGAGGCGATGGTGGCCTTGCTGACCGGCAGCGAGACGGTGACGGTCGTGCCGTTGGCGACCTGCTGCTCCAGGGCATCGACCGCCTGGTCGCGCAGCAGGTAGCCGATCACGCGCTGCATGCCGCTGTGCAGCGCATAGGCCTGCACGTCGCGCACCAGCCCGTGCAGGCGGCGCGAGATGCCGGCGAGCATGCGCATCGCGAAGCGCGGATCGGTCTGGATCTCGTCGAGCACCGCGCGCTTGCCCACGGTGAGCAGCAAGGTGTCGGCCAGCGCCTGCGCGCTCACGATGTAGGGCCGGCCGGTGAACATCAGCGCTTCGCCGAAGCTGTTGCCGGGGCCCACGAGCTCGATCACCTTCTCCTGCCCGGCCGGCGAGATCGCGAACAGCTTCACCTGGCCGACCACGACGACGTGGAACTCCTCGCACGGCTCGCCGACGCGGAACACCATGTCGCCGCGCACCAGGCGGCGCAGGCTGCAGCCGTCGGCCACCCGCTGCAACTCGACGGGCGACAGGTCGCCGAACAGCGGGAGCACCGAGAGGTATCTCGGCAGGTCGAAGCCTTGGCCCATCGTGGACGTCCCTTCGCGTCGTGCGGCGCAGCGAAGCCCGGCCGCAAAGCTTGCGGCGATTGTGGTGAGCCCGCGCGACGGCGACTTGCGCTGCGTCAATCAGGCGGCGCTCTGGCGCGTCGCCGGCACGAAGGCGTCGGACAGGCAGGCCTCCTCGGCCAGCCCGTGCGCCACGAAGGCCGGCCGCGCCGCCTCGACCATCTTCACCGAGCCGCAGGCGTAGACGGTGCAGCCGGCGAGGTCGGGGAAGTCCTGCAGGATCGCCTCGTGCACCAGGCCCGTCCGGCCGTGCCAGCCGTCGCCCGGCGCGGGCTCCGAGATCACCGGCACGAAGCGGAAGTTCGGATGCTCGCGCGACCATGCCTCGGGCAGTTCGCGCAGGTAGAAGTCCTGCGGTCGCCGCACGCCCCAGTAGAAGTGCAGCGGCCGTGCGACGCGCGCGCGAAACGCTTCCTCGAGCAGGCTCTTGACCGGCGCGAAGCCGGTGGCACCGGCCACCAGCACGAAGGGCCGCGCGTCCTGCGGGTCGAGCAGCCGCTCGAGGCCGGTGCCGCCCAGCGGGCCCTCGACGTCGAGCACGTCGCCTTCGCGCATCGACTCGAACACGCGCGTGGTGAAGCGGCCGCCCGGCATGCGGCGGATGTGCAGGCTCACGCCCATGACCTCGGGCGCCAGGCGGCGCAGCGCGGCGACGCGTGCGCGCACGACGCGCGCCGCGGCATCGGCCGCCGCGGCGCCGGCCTCGAGTTCGATCTCGACGTCGCCCAGCGCGCAGGCGCAGCAGGTCAGCACCTCGCCGCGCGCGCGCTGCTGCGGCGTGAGCGCGACCGCGAGCTCGTGGCGCGGATCGACCTCGCCGTGCAGCACGGTGGCCACGCAGCGTCCGCAACCGCCGGCACGGCAGTCGAAGGGCATCGGCAGTTCGGCCCGCAGGCCGGCTTCGAGCAGGGTCTCGCCCGGCCGCACCGGCACCGCGCGCGAGCCCGGATGCACGGTGAGCTGCCACGCCGTGCCGCTGCCGCGTCGCGGCGGCAGCCACGGCAGCAGCAGCGCGAGCACGGTGCCCGCGCCCACCAGCGCCCAGGTGCCGAGGGCCGACCACGCCTGCGCCAGCACGAGCGCCGGCAGGTAGAACCAGTCCACCGCCAGCGCGGCGGGCACCGAGTCGAGCGCGGCCGCGCCCTGGCTCACGGCCGGTCGCGCCAGCGACAGCGCGAGCAGCATCGCCACGAGGCCGATCGCCAGCGGGCGCGGCGGGAACACGCGCGCGCGCGGCACGCGCTGCACGTGGATCCACAGCGCCGCCAGCGCGGCCAGCGGCACGCCGATGTGCAGGAACTGCAGCAGCGAGAAGAAGCGGTCGGTGATGGCCTCGGGCAGGATGAAGTTGCGCACGAGGGTGCCGCGGAACACCGGCAGCGCGTCGAACCACTCGGCGGTGGCGACGACGGTGAACTGCGCGAGCCGGTCCCACGGCAGCATGTAGCCGTTGACGCCGCTGACGTACACCAACCACAGCAGCACGACGCCGGTGATCCACGAGAACGCGCGGAAGCCGCGGTAGCGGTCGAAGAAGAAGGGCCGCGCCAGGTGCAGCAGCATGGTCAGCACCATCGCGTCGGACGCGTAGCGGTGCACGCTGCGCATCACGCCGCCGGCCCACCACTGCACGTGCGTCAGCCGCTCGACCGACGCGAAGGTCGTGTCGACGCCGGTCTCGTAGAAGGCGTACACGTAGAACCCGCTGACGGCCACGAGCGCGAACAGCAGGCAGCTGATCGAGCCCAGGTGGTACAGCGGGTTGGCCGCCTCGCCGAACAGCGCGTTGAAGCCGCGCTCGACGGCGAGGAAGACGCGCCGGCCGGCGCCGTGGATCCATGACAGCACGGTGCGCATGCTCGCGCGGGCGCGCCGCTGCGGGCCTTGAACCGCATCAAGTCCGCGCGTCGCCGCGCCTCAGGGAAAGCGCCGAGCCGCGGCGCGGCGAATCTTGAACTGATTCAAGTACGCCGCCGCGGCGCCTTCCTACAGTCCGCCGCACGTCCGCAAAGGAAGGAGAAGCGCCATGGCCGACGACCGCGTGCCGCACGACGGTGACGATGCCGCGAGCGAGGAACGCATCCCGGTGATGCAGCACATCCTCGAGAACCCGTTCCTGCTGCTGTTCATCGGGGTGGCGGTGCCGACCGTGCTCTACACGCTGTGGGGGGTGATGGAGATCGCCGGCATTCCCGTCAGCCCGCTGGGCAAGTGAAGGAGACCACCCGATGAGCGCGATCCTGCCGCCCGCACAGCGGGTGTGGTGGCGCCAGCCGGTCGACCGCGTGGAGATCCTCTGGATCGCCATCGCGTTCATCTGGTGCCTGGTGATGTTCTTCATGATGCCGTACTGGCACGTGTACGGGAAACAGAACCTGTCTAGCGAGACC
>CAZFET010000306.1:0-398 GCA_964517545.1 uncultured Burkholderiaceae bacterium | reverse complement strand
CGCTGGCCGCTCTTCCGTCCTGCGTCCGCAACGGAAGGAGAAGCGCGGTGGCCGACGCGCGCGTGCCGAACGACGGTGAGGGCGCCGAGAGCGAGGAGCGGATCCCGGTGGTGCGGCCGCCGGCCGACAGCGACGTGTTCCTGATCGCGCGGCTGTGGTCGTTCTGGCCGATCCTCGAGCTGGAACAGGGCAAGACCTACCGGCTGCACCTGACCGCGATGGACTACCAGCACGGCTTCTCGCTGCAGCCGGAGAACATCAACGTGCAGGTCGTGCCCGGCTACGAGCACGTGATCACGGTCACGCCCAACCGCGCCGGCACCTACGCCATCGTGTGCAACGAGTTCTGCGGCATCGGCCATCACAAGATGGTCTCGAAGCTGTACGTCAAGTAAGCC
>CAZFET010000305.1:0-4312 GCA_964517545.1 uncultured Burkholderiaceae bacterium | reverse complement strand
ATGCCCCTCGGCCTTATTTTGCCGGCCGCTTGTAATTTTGTATTCGGCGGTTCAGCGAGCTATCCGGTCCAGCTGTTTGTCTGGGGTGTAATCGGATTCATCCAGGGCATGGGCTGGCTCACGATGGAAGAGCTGGTGTGGCATCCGAAGACCGGCCCGCTGCTCACGCACGCGCCGTCGACCTACAAGATCCCCACCGCCAACGACTGCCCCGCGGTGTTCGACGTGCGGCTGTTCGAGAACGCCAACCCCGAGGACAGCATCCATCGCAGCAAGGCCGTGGGCGAGCCGCCGCTGCTGCTGCCGTTCTCGGTGCTGCTGGCGATCCGCGACGCGGTGTCGGCGCTGGCCGATCATCGCGTCGACCCGCCGCTGAACGCGCCGGCCACCAGCGAGGCGATCCTGCGCGCCGTCAAGGCGGTGAAGGAACGGATGCGCGGGAGCCGCGACGCTGGCTAACATCGGCCGCCGATGAATGCCTACACCCGCGCCACCGCCGTCCACTGGCTCGACGAGGGGCGTCCGGCGATCGTCGTGGTGGTGCTCGAGGCGCGCGGCTCGGTGCCGCGCGGCACCGGCACGCGGATGATCGTCTCGGCCAGCGAAGTGGTCGGCACCATCGGCGGCGGCCATCTCGAGCTGAAGGCCATCGTCGAGGCGCGCGCGCTGCTGCAGTCGGGCAGCGCCGGGCGCAGCATCCACTTCCCGCTCGGGCCCGCGCTCGGCCAGTGCTGCGGCGGCGCGGTGACCCTCGGCTTCACGCGGCTCGATGCCCAGGCCATCGCCGCATGGCCGACGCCGCGGCCGCTGTTTCACCTGCAGATGTACGGCGCGGGCCACGTGGGCCGGGCCATCGCGAGGCTGCTCGCCACCATCGACTGCACCGTCGACTGGATCGACGAGCGCGAGGAGGAGTTTCCGAACTCGCTGTTCGCCGGCACCTACTGGCCCGCGCACATCCGCTCGGTGAGCGTCGATGCGGTCGAGGCCGAAGTGCGCAACGCGCCGCCCGGCGCGTACTACCTGGTGCTCACGCACAGCCACGACCTCGACCTGCGCATCACCGAGGAGGTGCTGCGCCGCGGCGACTTCGGCTATCTCGGGCTGATCGGCTCGCTGAGCAAGCGCGCCCGCTTCATCCACCGCTTCGAGGAGCGCGGCATCCCGGCCGAGCGCATCGCCCGCATGACCTGCCCGATCGGACTGCCCGGCATCCACGGCAAGGAGCCGGAGTTGATCGCGGTCAGCGTCGTCGCGCAGCTGCTGAGCGATGATGACCATTGAGCACGCCGGCAATCGACGACACCTCGATCGCCGTTCGGGCTGAGCTCGTTCGACAGGCTCGGCCCATGCGGACGGTGTCGCTGTCGCTCACCATGTGAAGCCCAACAGATGCTGCTGCCCACGCCGTCCGCCGGATTCGACGAACCCTTCGAGATGCTCGCCGCGTGCCACACGCGCGTGCAGCGCTCGCTCGACCTGCTGAGCCGCCTGCTCGCCCACGTGCGCGCGCACGGCGCCGACGCGCAGGCGGCCGACGCCGCGCGCGACGTGCTGCGCTACTTCGACATCGCCGCGCCGGCGCACCACGAGGACGAGGAGCGCCACGTCTTCCCGCCGCTGGTCGCCTCGGGCGACGCCGCGCTCGTGGCCGCCGTGCAGCGACTGCGCGCGGACCACGTGGCGATGGCCGGAGGCTGGCAGCGGCTGCGGCCGCTGCTGCAGCGCGTGGCGGCGCGCGAGGCGGCGACGCCGGCTTCGATCGACGCGCTCGATGCGGCGGCGCGCGAGTTCGGCGGCCTGTACGCGCAGCACCTCGTCACCGAAGACGGCCTCGTCTTCCCCGCCGCGCGCGAACGCGCCGACGCGGCGACGGTGGCCGCGATGGGCGACGAGATGGCGCAGCGGCGCGGGGTCGCGCGGCCGCCCGCGTCAGCCGGCTGACCGGGCGCGTGGCGCGCCGGGCGCCGCCGTCGCGTCGCGCGACTCGCACTCGCGCTTCCAGCGCCGCAGCATCTCGTAGGCGACCTCCGTCTCCAGTCCGTGCAGCATCAGCCTGCGGCCGGTGCCCCACAGCGGCAGCTGCAGCCACGGCGAGTGGTTGCTCAGGAACACGAGGCCGCTCGCGTCGCCCTTGAGCTGCGCGAGGTGCAGCCCCACCACCTCGTCGAGCTGCAGCGAGTGCGACGCGCGAAAGGTGTCGCGCAGCGGCAGGAACAGCACGTACAGCGGCACCAGCAGCTCGACGGCCGACTGCAGGTCGAGACACTGCCACCGGCGGCGCGGACCGAAGTGCTCGGCCCGCAGGTCGAGGTCGACGATGGCCGTGAAGTCCGGTCGCTGCGGCGCCACGGCCACGTCGTGTCGAGCCAGGCCTTCGAGCACGCGGTACAGGTCGAGGTCGTGCTGCATGAAGGCGTCGGGCCACAGGTCGGCCAGGGTGCGCGGGTGCTGCGGCCGGTGCGGCATGTCGGGCCGGGCGCTGTTGGCCACCAGGAACGCCAGGATGCGGCTGCCGATGTCGAAGTGGCGCAGGATCAGCAGCTTCGTCTCCGGCAGCGCGAAGCGCTCGAGGCTCGCGATCACCACGGCGTGCAGCGCGCGGCTCGAGTGCCAGCGCGCCGGCAGCACGAGCCGCAGCGCGACGCCGAACGCGATCAGCGCCAGCGACAGTGCGCGGACCGGCGCGAAGGCGAAGCGGCGGCAGCGCGATTCGTGCGAGCGGCGCAGCGCGCTGCGCACGTCGGGCGGCAGCGGAATGGCCTGCAGGCCCTCGAGCACCCGCCACGGCTGCGGGTCGTAGGCGATGTCGGGTGCAGCGCCGGCGGCCGGCGAGACAGCGGCCGGCGACACGTTGGCCGGCGTGTCGGCGGCCGTGCCGTCGACCCGGCCGAAGCCGCAGCCGTCGGCGAGGTCGCGCGACTCGCGCGCGGCGGCGAGCGCCGCCGGTTCAGTATTCGCCCAGGCAGCGGTACTGCTGCGCATAGAGCATCCCCGTGATGCGCGCGCTGCGCAGGATCTCGTGCACGTCGTCCGCGTCGCGCAAGGCGCCGCGCAGCACCTCGCGCAGGCCGCCCTGGTGGCCGGCATCGTGTTCGGCGTGGTACGTGATGAACCGGCACTGGTCCTCGCGCAGCCCGAGCCCGCCCTGCAACGCCTTGCCCAGACGCGGCGCGAGCCGGCTGCCCACGCCTTCGAAGATCATCAGCGCGCCGAGGATGCCGAGCGATCCGCGCCGGCCCTACAGCTCCTCCATCCACGCGCACAGCGCCTCGGTGCCGACGTTGCGGCGCGGCGCCACCATGTCCTCGGGCGCACCGCCCACGGCCACATAGTCGGCCTCGAGCATGCGGAAGTCCTGGTGCTCGGTGACGGCGTGGCGCAGCAGCGCGCCGCGCAGCGCGAGCTGCTCCGGCCCGAGCGAGCCGGCCGCACGGGCGAGCCAGCGCGCCCCGTCGACCACCTGGGCGCGCAGGTCGCGCAGCAGGCAGCGGTAGTCCTCGATGCTGCAGCGCTGCGCGACGATGCGCGCCACGACCGGTGCCGACAGGAACTCTTCGGCGAAGCGGCGCCACACCGGATCGAAGCCGGTGTGCAGCTGGTGTGCGAGGGTGTCGTTCATCACGGGCTTGCGCGGTCGAGGGGGCACGGTGCGGTCAGGTCGCGGTGAACATCGCGTGTGCCACCAGACCCCAGCCGCTCTCGGGGATGCACAGCAGCACGCGCTGGCCGCGCCGCGGCGCGCGGACGCGCAGGAACTCGTCGAGCATCACGAAGATCGACGCGGCGCCGGTGTTGCCGCGCTCGCGCAGGTTGCTGTACCAGCGCGCCTCGGGGACGAGGAAGCGCGCGTCGCGCATGACCTCCATCACCTCGCGGCCCAGCGCGTACGACGAGAAGTGGCACAGGAAGGCGTCGACGTCGTCGGGCGCGAAGCCGTGCACCTCGCCCAGGTCGCGCAGCCGCTGCACCCACACCGGGAACATGCGCCGCAGGGTGCGGAAGTCTTGGCGCAGGCAGAACGCGCCGTCGGCCGCGGCCTCGACGGGCGATGCGTAGCTGGCCCACGAGTCGCGGCCCGCGCCGAGCTGCATGCACACGTCGAAGCGCGGCGCGTACGACGCGACGTCCACCCAGTCGAGCCGCAGCGACGGCCCGTCGGCCGCCGGGGTCGGCGCGAAGACGGCCGCGCCGGCGCCGTCGGACAGTGTCCAGCGCAGGAACTCGACCTCCAGGTTCTCGACCCCGTGCTCGCGGCTCGCCAAGCGCGCGGGTTCGAGATAGCTGCCGCGCAGGATGCGGCTCACGAACT
>CAZFET010000304.1:0-4393 GCA_964517545.1 uncultured Burkholderiaceae bacterium | reverse complement strand
TTCATTGCGAATGCTCTCGGCGGTGGCGAACGTCTGCTGCCGGTCGGGGTCGCAGACGATCTGCACCAGGCCCTCGCGGTCGCGCAGGTCGATGAAGATCACGCCGCCGTGGTCGCGCCGGCGGTGCGCCCAGCCCATCAGCGTGACGGTCTGGTCCATCAGCGCTTCGCTGACGAGGCCGCAGTAGGTGGTTCTCATTCGGGATGGCTCCGGTGGTTCGCGAACGGCGCGCGCGGGGCGCGCCGCGGCATCAGGTGTCGGCGCGCGCCGGCGGCAGGGTCGGCGCCGCGCCGTTGGCGCCGCCGGGCACGACGACGCCCATCGAGATGATGTACTTCAGCGCCTCGTCGACGCTCATGTCGAGCTCGATCACGTCGGCGCGCGGCAGCATCAGGAAGAAGCCCGAGGTCGGGTTCGGCGTGGTCGGCACGTAGATGCTGAGGTAGTCGCCCGGCAGGTGCGTGGCGACCTCGCCGCCGGGCCTGCCGGTGACGAAGGCGATCGTCCACGCCCCGGCGCGCGGGTACTGCACCAGCACGGCCTCGCGGAACGCGTTGCCGCTGCTGGAGAACAAGGTGTCCGAGACCTGCTTGACCGCCGTGTAGATCGACTTGACGATCGGGATGCTCGACAGCAGCCGGTCCCACTGGCGCAGCCACCACTGGCCGACGATGTTGGTGACGAACATGCCCGTCAGCAGCAGCGCGACCAGCAGCACCACCACGCCGATGCCCGGCACGTGACGCAGCCACTCGATGGTGGCCTGCGCACCGGCCGGCAGCACGGCCGCCGACACGCCCAGCAGCCAGGTGAACACGCCGTCGAGCAGCCCGAGCACCCACAGCAGCACCCAGACGGTGATGACCAGCGGCAGCCAGACGAGGAGGCCGGTGACGACGTATTTCTTCAAGCAGGCCTCCGGGGCGCGGCCGCGACGGCGGCAGCGTCAGTGACAGGCGCAGGACGCGCCGCAGCCGCCGGCCGCAGCGGTGCCGCCGTCGCCCGACGCGGCGGCGGCCGGCGCCGGAGCGCCTTCCTTCGAGGCGCCGTCGGACGACGCACCGTTCGACGAGGCGCCGTTCGAGGCCGGCTTCGCCGCCCCGTTGCCGCCGTTGCGGAAGTCGGTGACGTACCAGCCCGAGCCCTTGAGCTGGAAGCCGGCGGCGGTGGGTTGCTTGTGGAAGGCGTGCGCGCCGCAGGCCGGGCAGACGCTCAGCACGGGGTCCGACAGCTTCTGCAGCACGTCTTTCGTGTGGCCGCACTCGGCACAGCGATAGGCGTAGATCGGCATGGCTAAACCCTTGACGGAAAACGGGAAATTATAGATGGGCGCGTCTCGCGCGCCCTTCAAGGGGCCACCGCCGCGCGGCGGGCGCCGGCGTCAGCCGCGAGCGCCGCCGCCGTGCGGCGCGCCGTGGCCCGCCCCGCGCGCGTGGCCATGGCCGTGGCCCTGCGCCGCCGCCCGCGCGTGCTCGATCGGCAGGCCCTTGTCGGCCAGCACCTGCGGCGCCAGCGAGCCCAGCAGCATGCCGATGATCGACGCGAAGAAGCCGACCAGGTTGGGCGGGACGGTGGCCTCGGCCGCGACCGTGTTGGCGATCAGCCAGGTGCCGACGCCGAACACCACGGCGCAGATCGCGCCCTGCGTCGTGGCGCGCTTCCAGTACGCGCCGGCCACCAGCGGCACGAACGCGCCGGTGAGGGTCACGTTGTAGGCGTTCTGCACCATCTCGTACATCGTGCTCTTGCTGTTCAGGGCGAACAGCAGCGCACAGGTGGTGAAGGTGACGAGGATGATGCGCAGCGTGAGCAGGAACTGCCGGTCGCTCATGTTCGGCACGAACGGGCGCAGCACGTTCTCGGTGAAGGTGGCGGTGGGCGCGAGCAGCGCGCCGCTGGCGGTGGACAGGATGGCCGACAGCAGCGCGCCGAAGAACATGATCTGCGCCCACAGCGGCATCTGGCCCAGCACCAGGTCGGGCAGGATGCGCTGGATCTCGCGCGCGTCCTCGCTGGCGAACAGCTTGGTCAGCTCGGGGCTGTGCACCAGCGCCGCGTAGGCGATGTAGATCGGCACGAAGGCGAAGCAGAAGTACACCAGGCCGCCGATGATCGTGCCGCGCACCGCGGTCTTCTCGTCCTTGGCGCTGGTCATGCGCTGGAACACGTCCTGCTGCGGGATGGAGCCGAAGGCGAACGCGAGGAACGCGCCGGCCATCGCCCACCACGCGGCGGCGTCCATGTCCGCCGGGAACATGACGAGCTTGCCGTCGGCCGCCGCCTGCGAGACGACCTTGCCGACGCCGCCGGCGAGGTCGCCGACCAGCACCGCCACGAGGGTGAGGCCGATCAGGATGACGACCGTCTGGAACAGGTCGGTGAACGCCACCGACCACATGCCGCCGAAGATCGTGTAGACCAGCACCACGCCGGCGCCGATCATGATGGCGGTCGACAGGTCGACCGCGCCGCCGGACAGGATGTGGATCACGAGGCCCAGCGCGGTGAGCTGCGCCGACGTCCAGCCCAGGTACGACAGCACGATGGCCACGCTGGTCATCACCTCGACCGCCTTGCCGTAGCGCACCTTGTAGAAGTCGCCGATGGTCAGCAGGTTGAGGCGGTAGAACAGGCGCGCGAACAGCAGCGCCGCCAGCACCAGGCACACCGACGCGCCGAAGGGGTCGCCCGGGATGCCGTGGAGCCCGTCCTTGGCGAAGGTGGCCGACACCGACAGCACGGTCTCCGCGCCGAACCACGTGGCGAACACGGTCGCCACGTTCATGTACAGGGGCAGCGAGCGGCCGGCGACCAGGTAGTCCTTGGAGCCGTGCACGCGGCGCGCCGCGATCAGGCCGATGGCGATCGTGACCGCCAGGTAGAGGACGACGAAGACGACCAGTTGGGACACGGCAGGACTCCTCCGGATGCGGCTCGGCAGGCCGAAACGGGCCGCAGTGTAGCCGCGGGTTTCAGCCGCGCGGCCAGTTCACCCACAGCTGGGTCGCCAATGCCCCCAGCAGGAAGCCGGCGGTGGCCAGCAGCACGCGTTCGAGCAGCCGGTTGGTGCGGCGCTGCTCGGCCAGCAAGGTGGCCAGCAGCTCGTCGCGGGTCGGAGCGCCGCGGTACGTCAGCGCGTCGTGCAGCAGCCGCGGCAGCTCGGGCAGCTGCTGCGTGTAGCGCGGCGCCTGGTCGCGCAGCCGGTCGAGCAGGCCGCGCCAGCCGACCTGCTCGTTCATCCAGCGCTCGAGGAAGGGCTTGGCCGTGCTCCACAGGTCGAGCTCCGGGTCGAGCTGGCGGCCGAGACCTTCGACGTTGAGCAAGGTCTTCTGCAGCAGCACGAGTTGCGGCTGGATCTCGACGTTGAAGCGGCGCGAGGTCTGGAACAGCCGCAGCAGCACCTGGCCGAGCGAGATGTCCTTCAGCGGGCGGTCGAAGTGCGGCTCGCAGACGGCGCGGATCGCGTTCTCGAGCGCGTCGACGCGCGTGTCCGGCGGCACCCAGCCGCTCTCGACGTGCAGCTCGGCCACGCGCTTGTAGTCGCGGCGGAAGAAGGCGAGGAAGTTCTGCGCGAGGTATTCCTTGTCGCGCGCGTCGAGCGAGCCGACGATGCCGAAGTCCAGCGCGATGTAGCGGCCGAAGGTCGCCGGCTCGAGCGACACCTGGATGTTGCCCGGGTGCATGTCGGCGTGGAAGAAGCCGTCGCGGAACACCTGGGTGAAGAAGATGGTCACGCCGTCGCGCGCGAGGCGCCTGATGTCGACGCCGGCGTCGCGCAGCCGCTGCGTCTGGCTGATCGGCACGCCGTTCATGCGCTGCATCACGATGACGCCGGGCGTGCAGAGGTCCCACACCATCTCGGGGATCAGCACGAGGTTCAGCCCCTGCATGTTGCGGCGCAGCTGCGCGGCGTTGGCCGCCTCGCGCACGAGGTCGAGCTCGTCGTGCAGGTAGGTGTCGAACTCGGCCACCACCTCGCGCGGCTTCAGGCGCCGGCCGTCGGCCGACACGCGCTCGATCCAGCCGGCCAGGGTGCGCAGCAGCGCGAGGTCGTCCTCGATCACCGGCAGCATGCCCGGGCGCAGCACCTTGACGGCGACCTCGCGCCCGTCCTTCAGGATGGCGAAGTGCACCTGCGCGATCGACGCGCTGGCCACCGGCTCGTTGTCGAAGCTCGCGAACACGGCGTCGAGCGGCTTGCCGAACGCGCGCTCGACCAGCACGCGCGCCGTCGCGCCGGGAAACGGCGGCACCTGGTCCTGCAGCTTGGCGAACT
Organism: uncultured Burkholderiaceae bacterium; assembly: GCA_964517545.1. Lineage (GTDB taxonomy): Bacteria > Pseudomonadota > Gammaproteobacteria > Burkholderiales > Burkholderiaceae_C > CAZFET01. The sequence continues at coordinate 117 of CAZFET010000304.1, read as the reverse complement.
CGTCGGCGATGTCCGGCGGCAGCAGGTCGCGGCGCGTCGAGAGCACCTGCCCGAACTTGACGAAGATCGGCCCCAGCGCCTCCAGCGCCTGGCGCAGCCGCTCGCCGCGCGGCGCGT